>JAVHXX010000001.1:14462-26934 GCA_031119595.1 Patulibacter sp.
CCACTCCTCGCTGATGGTGCTGCTCATCCGGTTCGCGCCCGGGTTGCGCGTGGCCTGGGTCGTCGGACCCAAGCCGCTGATCTGGCGGCTCACCCTCGCCAAGCAGGCCGCCGACCTCCACACCTCCACGCTCGCCCAGCGCCTGGCGGTGGAGCTGCTGCCGATCGTGCCCGAGCAGATCGACCGCGTGACCGCGGCCTACGGCGAGCGGTCCGCCGCGCTCGAGCGGGCACTCGACGCCGCCTTCGGTGACGCGATCGCCCGCACCCGCCCCGACGGCGGCATGTTCACGTGGCTGCAACTCCCCGGCGGGATCGACTCGGCCGAGCTGCTGCCCGCGGCACTCGAACAGGGCGTGGCGTTCGTGTCCGGGGCGGCGTTCCACTCCGAGGCCGGCACGGGCGGCAACACGCTGCGGCTGTCGTTCTCGTCGTCGCCACCGTCGGAGATCGACGAGGGCGTGCGCCGGCTCGCGCCCGTGCTGCAGGGCGCCCTCGACACCGCGAGCGTCTAGCGCTGCGCGCAGAGGCGCGGCGTCGTGCCGGCCTCTGCGCATGCCGCTGCAGGCGGAGAAGGGCCCGGCTTCCTTGCCGGGCCCGCGCGGGGTGCCGCTAGCGCGTCGGGTGGATCTCGACGATCACGTACGGCGAGTCGACCGAGAACCGGTCGCCGTCCGTCGACGCGGCGGTGAGGACCTCGGTGCCGCGCTCGATGACGCCGTCCCAGATCGCGTCGTCGTCGATCGCGTCACGGACCATCAGCCACACCGGGTGGCCGCCGGCTTGTTGCTCCATCCACGCCCGGGGCGAGTCGGCGGTGAAGGTCGCGGCGCCGTGGTGCACGGTGATGGCGTCGGTACCACCGGGGATCAGGTGCTCGAAGCTCGAGGGGTCGTGCCAGAGGATCGGCCGCGGCGCATCGGTCAGCGGGCCGGGGACGTCGTCCGGGACGCGGCTGCCGGCGGCGGCGACCATCACGTCGCGGACGGCGGAGATCGGGCCCTCGGGGAGCCACGCGGAGTAGAGGAAACGGCCCCCGGCGGCGAGCACGCGCAGCGACTCGCGCAGGGCGGCCTCAGCGTCGGTCGCGAAGATGACGCCGAAGTTCGAGATCACCAGGTCCGCATCGCGGTCGGGGAGGGGGAGCTGCTCGGCGCCGCCGAGGCTCGTCGTGATGCGCAGCCCCTCCTCACGCACGCGCTCGGCCGCGATGGCGAGGAGCCGCAGCGACGGATCGACGGCCGTGACCTGGGCGCCGCTGGCGGCCAGTGGGACCGTCGCGTTGCCGGTGCCGCAGCCGAGGTCGATCGCGCGCTCGCCCTTCTGCGGCGCGGCGAGCTCGACCAGGCGCTCAGCCGCCGGCACCAACTCCGGCGCGAAATTCTCGTAGTACCCGTTGCCCCAATCCGGCCCACTCCCCATAACCGGTTCATACCGAGTTTTGGCCGGGTCGCGCGTTGTCCCCCCAGCGTCCAGGTTGAACGGGGTTCGGTGAACGGAAGTTCAGTTACCTGCTTCGCGCAGCGGTTCCGGGCGGACCGACAAGTACCCGGCGGCCCGGATCGCAGCGCCGTTCGAGCGACCTAGGATGCTCGGCGTGGCCGACGACGAGCGCACCGAACGCATCAAGGCGGCGATCCGCGCGATCCCGGAGGGCTTCGTCCGCACCTACGGTGACATCGCTCCGCGCACGCCGCGGCTCGTCGGCAAGGTCCTCCGCGACGCCGGCGACGAAGCCGGCCTCCCGTGGCACCGCGTCGTGCGCGCCGACGGCTCCGTGACCCAGGGCGAACGCCAGCTCAAGCTGCTCCGGGCGGAGCTGGTGCCGCTGCGACCCGGCGGCAAGAAGGTCGACCTGGAGGACGCGCGCTTCCCGCTGCCGCCGGGAGAATCACCGCTGTGAGGGAACTGCGCACCGACATCACCCTCCGTGCCGCCACGGCCGACGACATCGACTTCATGGTCGACGCCGAGCGCGATCCGGACGCGCGGCCCTACATCTCGAACTCGACGCCCGACGAACACCGCCGGCTCATCGACGGCGACACGCACGAGGCGCTGGTCGTGGAGCGCGGCGGCGAGGCGGCCGGGTTCATCCACCGCACCGCGGTCGACCGCGACGGAGTGGTCGAGCTGTCACGGCTCGTGATCGCCGACCGCGGCGCCGGTATCGGCCGCGCGGCACTGGCGCTCGCGATCGATCACGTCTTCAGGACGACGCCCGCCCACCGCCTGTGGCTCGACGTCCTCCCGCACAACGACCGAGCCCGCCGGGCGTACGCCGCGGCGGGCTTCGTGGAGGAGGGCACGCTCAGGGACGCGTGGGTCGGGCCGAACGGCCGCGAGTCGCTCGTGATCCTGTCCGTGCTGCGCCCCGAATGGGAGGCGCGGGTCACGGCCGGCGGGGCGCCGCGGTGAATCGCAGCTGCCCCGCGCCGCGAAGCGTGGCCTAGAGCTCGTACGCGGCGGTGAGGTCCGCGTCGCCCTCGGCGAGCTGCTTGGCGAGGTCGACGAGGACCTTCGCCTGCTTCCAGGTGGCGTCGTCCTGCATCTTGCCGTCGATCATGTGGACGCCCTTGCCGTCCGGGATGGCTTCGAGGATCTTCTTCGCGAAGAGGACTTCCTTCGGGTCCGGGGAGAAGACCTTCTTCGCGATCGCGATCTGGGCCGGGTGCAGCGACCAGGTGCCGACGCAGCCGAGGATGAAGGCGGCACGGAACTGCGCCTCGCAGGCGACGGTGTCCTTGATGTCGCCGAAGGGCCCGTAGAACGGCAGGATGCCGGCGGCGGTGCAGGCGTCGACCATGCGGGCGACGGTGTAGTGCCACGGGTCCTGCTGGGCGCGGACGCGGCCGACCTCGAGGTCGTCGGGATCGGTCGGGTCGGAGATGGAGACGTAGCCGGGGTGGCCACCGCCGACGCGGGTGGTCTTCATGCGGCGCGAGGCGGCGAGGTCGGCGGGGCCGAGCGAGATGCCCTGCATGCGCGGCGAGGCGTTCGCGATCTCCTCGACGTTGATCATGCCCGAGGCGGTCTCGAGGATCGCGTGGAAGAGGATCGGGCGGCTGACGCCGGCCTTCGCCTCGAGCTGCGCCACGAGGCGGTCGGCGTAGTGGATGTCCTCGGCGCTCTCGACCTTGGGGATCATGATGACGTCGAGCTGGTCGCCGATCTCGGTGACGAGCGTGGTGATGTCGTCGAGGACCCACGGCGACTCGAGCGAGTTGATGCGGGTCCAGAGCGGCGTGCCGCCGAGGTCGAGCTCCTTGCCGGCCTTCACGAGGCCGGCGCGCGCCGCCTCCTTCTTGTCGGCGGCGACCGCGTCCTCGAGGTTGCCGAGGACGATGTCGGCCTTCGCGGCGATGTCCGGGAGCTTCCCGAGCATCTTCTCGTTGCTCGGGTCGAAGAAGTGGATCATCCGCGAGGGGGTGAACGGGATCTCGCGGAGGGGCTCGGGCGCACCGGCGGCGAGCGGCTTGAAGAAATCACGGGGATGACGCACGGGCGAATCCTACGATTCCGTGGCTGGCGCGGGCCTTCCGGGTGCGCTGCGGAGCGCCAGCCCGTCCCGGGCACGTGCGAGCAGGCGGCCCAGCGGTGGGCCGAACGGGGTGGAACGGGAGACGTCGCGGGCCCGTTCCGCTAAAGAAGACTGAACAACTCTACTTTCCAGCACCGGAGCAGTCATGGCCATCCAGCCCAAGTCCACCGTCGTCCCGTTCGTCGTGCACGGGTCGGGCACCGGCGTCGCGCAGCACGTCGAGGTTCCGGACTCCCCGCACGCCTTCGACACGGACGCCTACCCGGCGTTCGGAGGGAAGGACGAGGCCCCGAGCCCGCTCTTCTACGCGCTCGCGTCGCTCAGTTCGTGCAACCAGGTCACGGCGGCGCTCGTCGCCAAGGACCTCGGCATCGAGCTCGGGGCGTTCTCGTTCCAGGTCCGGGGCGACCTCGACACCGCCGTGCTCGTCGGCGGGGAGGAGGGCAACGCGAACTTCGACAAGGTCACGGTGCGCGCGACGATCGAGAGCGACGCGACCGCCGAGCAGTTCGCGACGCTCGAAGCCGAGACCGAGCGCCGATGCCCGGTGTCGCAACTGTTCAAGCGCAGCGGGCTCGCGTTCGACGTCGAATGGACCCAGGTGCCGCTGCCCGTCGCCGCGGCCTGAGCCCGGCGGCGCGCCGCGACGGCGCCCGCCCGCGTGTCAGGCGCGGGCGGGCGCCTCGGCGAGCGACCTGAGGGCCGCGAGGCCCTTCTCGAAGTCCTTGCCGACGAGCTTGTCCATGTTCAGGAGCGGGCCGGCGAGGCGCATGAGCAGCGGCCGCGGCCCGCGCATCGACCACGTGACCGCGGTCGTGTCACCGGTGGGCACGAGGGTGAAGGTGACCTTCGAGGCGTTCTTGAACGGCGCCATGAAGACGAGGTCGACGGCGACCTCGGTCGGCTCGGTCGCGCCCGTGATCTCCATGCGGCCCTTGCCCGCCTTGCGGTTGCCCTCCCACGCATAGGTCGCGCCGACGCCCGAGGACGGCGTCGAGTAGTCGCGGCGGAGATCCGGATCGAGGCCCTCCCACGGCGACCACCCCTGCCAGGCCTCGAGGTCGACGAGGTGCGGATACACCGCGCTCGCGGGCGCGTCGATGGTGGTCGTTCGCTCGACGGTGTACTCGTTCGCGGACACGGCTGACTCCCTGGAAGGACGGGTTCCTGCCGCGAGCGTACACCCGCTGCGGGCCCGCGCCGACGCGCCAGATCAGGGGGCGATGAGGCGCTTGCCGAACGCGACGGCCGCGTCGAGCGACGGGAGGCCGTCATCCGTCGCCGTGGTCGAGCCGGCCCGCGAGGCGCTCGCCCGCGGGCTCACCTTGAAGGTGTGCCCGTCGAGCCTGCCCGTGGCCGCGCCGCTCGACAGCAACTTCACCGTGCCCTTCGACCCCTTCGACCCGCTCATGGTGAAGGTCGACGTCCCGGACTTCAGGATGCCGGTGACCTTCACGCCGGGGACGAACTCGTAGCCGATGAACTGCAGTTTCTTGCTGCTCGCGACGCGGAGGGTGCCGGCCCGCAGGCCGCCGATGGCGGTCGGGAGGGACCCGGTCGCCATGGCGGAGCCGATGACCTGGCGGCGGCCGTCGTTGATCGAGAGGACGAGGGCGTTGAGCGTGCGGCCGATCTTCGCCGTCGCGACGCCGTGGGCGCGCGGCACCTGCGAGAGGGACCGCGGCGGCGTGGCCGAGGGCGCGAACTCGTCGGCGACGGCCGGGCACGCCGCGGCGACGCCGCCGGCGAGGAAGGTCTTCACGGCCGTCTGCGCGCACGTGCCCGACTCGGAGGTGACCACGGAGTGGCCGGTGTCCGGGACGGTGATGAACTGCGCCTGCGGCAACTGCGACGCGACCCCCTTCGCGTCCTCGAGCGGCGTACGGAGGTCGGCCTCGCCGTCGAGGATCAGCGCGGGCACGTTCGGGAGCGGAGCGGTCGGTTGCGGCGCTGCGCCGCCCACGACCCACCCGAGACAGGTCGTCGGGAGGCCACCGAGGGCGACGGCGTTCGAGGAGCCGAAGATGCCGAAGGTCGTCGCCGGCAGCGACCGCACCGTGGTCTCGGCCTCCTGGGCGCGCTGAACCGTCGGGGCGCCGCGCGTCCACGGGAAGGTCGCCTCCTCACAGACGGTCGCGTAGTAGAGCGTCGTCTCGGCGAGGGCCTCGGACGCGGCGGACGACGCGGTCGCGGTCGGGCTGGCCTTCGCCGCGGTCGCCGCAACCGATGTGCCGCCCGTCGGGGCCCGGAGCAGACTGCTCGGGTCCGGGGAGGTGACGGCGTCGGACTGGAGGTCCTCGGACTCGACCGCCAGGCGGATGAGCGGCGCCGTGTCACCCTGGAGCGCGGCGTGCGCGGCACCCGGGAACTCGGACCGCAGCGCGGGGTTGAGGTCGCCGGCCTCGAGGGTGTCGATGAGGTCGTTGATGCTCACCGACGTGCGGTAGTTCTTGCCGCTGGAGCTGTGGTAGGTGCCCTTGATCGCAGCCCGGTTGAGCTTCGCGACGAGCTTGGTGATGTCGCCGACCGGATCGCCCCCGGACGACGCGCAGGCGTTGTTGCCACAGAGGGTCTGGCCGATCACGCGCGGCACGGCGTTGAGCGTCGAGCGCCGGAGGGCATCGGGGCCGTCGGGGGTGACGACCGAGTCGAGGATGATCGACTTCGTGGTCGCCGGATGCGCGGCGGCGTAGGCGAGCGCGACCTTCGTGCCGTACGAGACGCCGTAGAGGATGACGTTGTCGTAGCCACCGGCGATGCGCAGCTGCTCGATGTCCTCGACGGACTGGGCCGTCGTGTAGAAGGCGCGCGCCTGACCGAGCTGGAGGGAACAGTCCTGGACGATCTTGTCCGGGGAGCCGCTCGTGCGACGGAACGCGGCGCAACTGATCGGGCTCGAGTTGCCGGTGCCGCGCTGGTTGAAGACGATGAGGTCGTTCGTGCTGAGGGCCGCGGTGCCGAAGATCGTCGCGAAGTCCTTCGCGAACGGGATCGCCGCCTGCCCCGGGCCGCCGGCGAGGGCGATGATCGCGGTCTTCGACCCGCCACCGATGGAAGCCGGCTTGCGGACGACGTCGAGGTTGACGCTCCCGCCGACCGCGCCGGAGTGGTCGAGCTGCTCGGTCACGCGCGCGCACTGGAAGCCCGCGGGCGTGCTGCAGGTGGCCCATGGGATCGCGGCAGTGGCGGTCCCGGTTCCGACGAGACCCGCGATCAGTGCGACGGGAAGGGCGAGCAGCGAACGCGGAAAACGCACTGAGGCAACGTAGCCGCGTTTCCTGGGATTTGGCTCAGACCATCCGGGAGTTCGCGCCACGATGGTCGCGGAGCCAGCAACGGCGGGCGATACGGAGCGTGCATGATCGCGGGCAGCAGGTGGACGATGGTGGTCGGGAGATCGCGCCGTAGGCTGCCGCACATGGCCGAGACCCCGCGTGATCCCAGCAACGCCGAGATCGCCGCGCTGTTCCGTGAACTCGCCGACCGGTACGAGCTCGACGGCGCGATCGCCCACCGCGTGCTCGCCTACCGCAACGCCGCGGACGCGGTCGTGAACACGCCGACGTCGGTCGCCGCCCAGACGCGCGAGGGCACGGTGACGGAGATCCCGGGCATCGGCAAGACGCTCGAGGAGAAGCTGAACGACCTCCTGGAGACGGGCCGGATCCCGGCCCTCGAGAAGCTGCGCGAGAAGATCCCGGCGGGCCTGCTCACGCTCACGCGCATCCCGGGGCTCGGCGCCAAGCGCATCGCGAAGATGCACAAGGAGCTCGGGATCGACGGGCCGGAGACGCTCAAGGCCGCGCTCGACGACGGCCGCGTCGCCGAGCTCAAGGGATTCGGGGCCGGCAGCGCCTCGAAAATCGCGAGCGCGCTGGAGGCCGCGGGCGACGACCTCGGCACCACCGCCGAGCGCGTGCTGCTCCCGCGCGCGCTCGAGATCGGTGAGGCGCTGCGCGACGAACTCCGGGCCAACCCGCACAGCGACAAGGTCGAACTCGCGGGCTCAGCGCGACGCCTGGCCGACAGCGTCCACGATCTCGACATCATCGCGACCACCGACGACGCCCACGCGCTCATCGACGCGTTCGCCGCCTCCGACCTCATCGCGTCGGTCGAGCACCGCGGCGACAACGGTGCGAAGGCGATGTCGCAGGCCGGCCTCGCTGTCGACCTGCGGATCGTGCCGCCTGCGCAGTTCGGCAACCTCCTGCAGCACTTCTCGGGCAGCAAGGCCCACAACGTCGCCATGCGCACCGCCGCGCAGGCCCGCGGCATCCGGGTGAGCGAGCGCGGCATTCTCAACGAGGAGACCGGCGAGCTCATCCGCTGCGCCACCGAGGAGGAGGTCTACGACGCCCTCGGCCTCACCTGGGTGCCGCCGGAACTCCGCGAGGACCGCGGCGAACTGCAGCTCGGGCCCGGCGAGGTGCCGGTGCTCATCGAGCAGTCGGATCTGCGTGGCGACCTCCACCTCCACACGACCGCCAGCGACGGGCGCGCGTCGATCGAGGAGATGGCGCTCGCCGCGAAGGCCCTCGGCCACGAGTACCTCGTCATCACCGACCACTCCGCCACGCACGGCTTCGGCAACGACGTCTCGGCCGACCAGCTGCGCGCGTCGATCGAGGCCGTCCGGGAGGTCGACGCCCGGATCGACGACTTCACCGTGCTCATCGGCAGCGAGATCAACATCGGCACCGACGGCGGCCTCGACTACCCCGACGACCTCGTGGCCGAGCTCGACTGGGTCGTCGCGTCGGTGCACACGGCGTTCTCCTCCGACCCGACCAAGCGCATCGTCGCGGCCTGCGAACACCCGCTCGTCGATCTCATCGGGCACCCGACCGGTCGCATGATCGAGAAGCGGGCGCCCTACGACGTCGACATGCGTGCGGTGATCGCGGCCGCCGCGCGCACGGGCACGTTCCTGGAGATCAACGGCTCGCCGCGCCGCCGCGACCTCAACGACATCCACGCGCGCGCGGCGAAGGAGGCCGGCGTGCTGCTCGTGATCGACTCCGACGCCCACGGCCCCGAGACGCTCGACAACCAGCGGTGGGGCATCGCGACGGCGCGCCGCGCCTGGCTCACGAAGGACGACGTCGCGAACACCCGCGCGTGGGCGGACCTGCGCAAGCTCCGCAAGGGCGGTCGGTAGGGCGCAGCGCGCGCGGGCGCGGTCGTACGGCAGACTGCGCGCCATGTCCGAGACCGACACCGAAAAAGCGACCTTCATCCCCGGCACCGACGACCTCCCCGAGGTCCGGATGGCCACCGGCGCACACCAGTACGGCCGGTACTTCGAGGAGTTCGAAGAGGGCGCCGTCTACAAGCACTGGCCCGCGAAGACCGTCACCGAGGCCGACGATCACGCGTTCTGCCTGCTGACGATGAACCACCACCCGCTGCACATCAACGACGTGTACGCGAAGCGCTCGCAGCAGGGCCGCAACGTCGTCGTCGGTCCGTACGTGTACTCGCTCGCGCTCGGCATCTCCGTCAGCGACGTCTCGGGCCTGGCCATCGCCAACCTCGCGACGAAGGACCTCAGCCACCCGAACCCGGTCTTCCACGGTGACACCCTCTTCGTCGAGACGAAGGTCACCGGCAAGAAGGAGTCCGCGACGAAGCCGGACCGTGGCGTCGTCACCGTCCACACGAGCGTCTTCAACCAGGACGGCGTCCTCGTGGCCGAGTTCACGCGCATCGTGCTCGTCCCGAAGAAGAACCCGGGCGCCTGAGGCACTCCGCGGCCCCCGGGCCGCATCCCCGGTGACCGGCGTGTGTGATGCGCCGGTCGCCGGGCGCCACCGCGAGGCGTAGATTGCCGCGGTGATGGACTTCGGCGCGCTCGCACTCGTGGTCGCCGCCGGGCTGCTCGGCCCGGTGCTCGCCACCACGCGGCGGTTCCGCGCGCCGATCGTCGTCGGCGAGCTGCTCGCCGGCATCGCGATCGGCCACACGGGCCTGCGCTGGGTCGATGGGTCGAGCCATCCGCTCGCCGATCTCGGCGAGATCGGGTTCGCGCTCCTCATGCTCATCGCGGGCACCCATCTGCCGTTGCGCGCTCCCGGCCTGCGGCAGGCGGCGGCGCGTGGTGCCGGGGCGGCGGTGCTCGCGTTCCTCGTCGCCGTGCCCGTCGCGCTCGTGGTGCGAGCGTTCACGCCGTTCCACGAGACGGGTCTGCTCGTCCTGCTCCTGGCGACGTCCTCGTCGGCCATCGTGATGCCGATCCTCGCCGACGGCGGCCCGGCAAGCGGCGCCGGGCTCGTCGCGATCGCGTGGGTCGCCATCGCCGATGTCGCCACCGTGGTCGGCATCCCGCTCGTCATGGCGTCGGACCACGTGGCGAAGGTCATCGCCGGCAGCGTGCTCGTCCTCGCCCTCTCGGCGGTGCTCTACGTCCTGATCCGCGCCGCGGATCGCCGCAACACGATCGACCGCCAGGAGGCCCTCGCGCTCCAGCACGGCTGGGGTCTGCGCCTGCGGCTGTCGCTGCTCGCCCTGTTCGTGCTCGCCTGGGTGGCGACGAGTTTCGGCACGAGCGTGCTCATCGCCGGCTTCAGTCTCGGCATGGTGCTCGCGCTCGTCGGCGAACCGGAAAGCCTCGCACGCGAGCTGATCGGCGTGGGCGAGGGCTTCTTCGTGCCGATCTTCTTCGTCACGCTCGGGGCCCGCCTCGACGTCCGCGCGTTGTTCACCGATCCGGAGAACCTCGTGTTCCTCGTCGTGTTGCTCGCCGGGATCGTGCTCGTCCACGTGGTCGTGGCGCTGCTCACGCGCCGCGGCTGGCCGACGGGTCTCGTGGCGAGCGCGCAGCTCGGGGTGCCGTCGGCGATCGCGTCGCTCGGCCTCGCGAACGGCACCATCCGCCCGGGTCAGGGCGCGGCGATCGTCACGTCGGCGATCGCGAGCGTGGGGCTCGCGTCGTTCGGGGCGGCGCGCCTCGGACGCAGCGACACGTCCGTCGACCGCCTCGATCCGTCGGTCGGCCCGCCGATGGAGCACGGTCCGGCATGACCGCGCCGCCGCCCGGGACCAACGGCACGCTCGCCGAGCTCCGCGCGCACGGCAAGTCGCTGCGCGCCGGCGTGCCGCGCAGCGCCCACGGCGAGTGGACGCCGCCCAGGCACCGGCCGGACCCCGTGCAGGCGCTGCGGCAGGCATCGACGACCTGGATCCCCGAGCTCGTGCCCGTGCGGTTCGCGCGGATGGCGGCGTCGCCGCTGGCGTTCCTGCGCGGCGCGGCGGCCCAGATGGCCGCCGACGTCGGTGGGATGCCACGCACCGGGCTCGCGGTGCAGGCGATCGGCGACGCCCACCTCCTGAACTTCGGCAGCTACGGCACACCCGAGGAGCGGCTCGTCTTCGACGTCGACGACTTCGACGAGACGCTCCCGGGGCCGTGGGAGGTCGACCTCCAGCGGCTCGCGGCGAGCATCACGCTCGCGGCCCGCGAGCTCGGTCTCGGCCGCCCGTCGACTGCGGCCACCGCAGCCGCGGCCGGATATCGCCTGGCGATGCAGCGGTTCGCCGGACTCGACGCCCTCGAGCTCTTCCGGTTCGAACAGACCGTGCACGGCGCGCAGCGGCTCGTCGCCGGACTCACCGCCGATGTCGTCGCGTGGTCGAAGCACACGAGTCGCTGGCAGCTCCCGAAGCTCGCGGCCGTCGACGGCGACCGGTGGTCGATCGTGGCCAGGCCGCCGATCACCGTCCCGGTCGACGGCGCCGTCGACCGGGACCTCCGAGCGCTGCCGGGGCGGTACGGCGCGACGCTGCTCCCGGAGCGCCGCGAGCTCCTCGCCCGCTACGAGGTCGTCGACGTCGCCCGGCACACCGTCGGCGTCGGGAGCTGCGGCACGCACTGCCACATCGTCCTGCTGCGGGGTCGGGCCGCGGGTGACCCGCTCTTCCTCCAGGTGAAGGAGGCGCGGGCGTCGGTGCTGGCCGACGCCTGGCTCGGGTCCCGGGTCGATGCGCACACGCCGACGCCCGGGGAGCGTGTGGTCCTCGGACAGCGTCGTGCGCAGCCGGGCCCCGATCCGCTGCTCGGGTGGTGCGAGGTCGGCGGGCGCCCGGTGTACGTGCGGCAGCTCCGCGACCGTCGCGGCTCGGTCGATCTCTCGCGGTTCCAGGCGACCGATCTCCGGCAGTACGCATCGCTGTGCGGCGCCACGCTGGCCCGGGCGCACGCCCGCACGGGGGAACCCGCGGTGATCGCGGGCTACCTGGGGAGCTCAGACATCTTCGACCGGTCGATCGCGCGGTTCGCGGCGGCGTACGCCGACCAGACCGAGCGCGATCACGCGGCGTTCGTCGCGGCGCTGGGTCCGTTCGACGGCGCGGCCGGCGGGTAGGACGAGTGCGGGTACCGGCGGGCAGTCACGGCCTGCTGCACCGCCCCCGCCACGAGCAGTCCGATCGCGACGACGAGTGCCCAGTGCGGGTCGGCGTGCCGCACGAGCAACGCGCCCACGAGGGCCCCGGCGGTCATCGCCGCGATCGCCGCGGCGCGCCGCTTCTGCCTCCGCCGCTCGCCGCCGCCGAACCGTGACTGCGAGGCGAGGTCGGTGATCGTCGAGGTGAGCACGGTGGTCGGGACGTCGCTGAATCCGAGGCGCCGCACGGTGGCGTTGCGCATGCCCATCGTGAATCCGAGCAGTGCGACCACGGCGAGGCGCTGGAACTGGTCGGGCGTGTGGATGCCGGTCTCGAGCCCGACGCTGGCGAGGAGCGCCAGCAGGAGCAGCGCGATCTCGATGCCCGTGGCGCGGCGCATCCAGATGAACGGCTGACGGCGCCAACGGCGCGAGAGCTGGCCGCCGGCAGCGCTCCCGATCGCGAACGCGAGCACCGCGATCACCGTCCGTGCGATCGAGAACCCGGGCACGCCCAGCGGTCCGCCGATCGGGGCGAGCGCGCCGCC
>JAVHXX010000001.1:26944-32841 GCA_031119595.1 Patulibacter sp.
CCGATCAGCACGATGTTGCCGGTCATGTTCGCGGTGAAGACGCTGCCGATCGCCAGGTAGCTGAAGGCGTCGACCACGCCCGTGGCGACGGTCATGAGCAGGAGGGTGGGCAGGAGCATCCGTCGGCGCGCCGAGGCCCGGATGATGGCCCAGTCGTCGTCGGGTGACGGGAACGTGAGCTCCGGTGCGGTCTCGGGGTCGGAGCGGCCGAGCGGGGTGTCGTCCTCCGGTGATCCGGGCACGGTCTCAGGCCCCCGGGACCGGCCGCACGAGCAGCGTCTGGGCGCCCCGGCCGAGGATGCCGTCGGCATCGCCGAGCGCGGCGGTCGCGAGGCCGGCACCGCCGCTCGCCACGCGGGTGACGGCGTCGAGCAGGATCCACTCGCCGCGGGGTTCCCGCGTGACGTGCACGGTGAGGTCGGTGTTGACGAACATCCAACCGGTCCACGGCAGCGCGGCGCTGATGCCGGAGGAGCTGTCGGCGACGCAGAAGAGCCGTTGCAGCCCGGTCGGTTCCTCGCCCTCGACGAGCGGCACCCGTTGCCGGCCCCACACCGCGGCCGGGCCGGGCTGCTGCCAGTCACCGGTGACGGCGCGCCACTCGATCGAGCGCAGGTAGCCACTGTGCGCGATGGCGTCCGGTGGGGGAGACGACGCGGCCGGCAGCGCCGGGACGGGGTCCTCGGGCGGTCCGGCGTCGACCTCCGCGCGGGTGACCCGCCAGGCCGTGGCCCGCATCGCGACCCGGCCACCGGCGGAGAGCTCGGCCGAGAGCAGCTCGACGCTGCGGCCCGGGCGCACGACCTCCGCGCGGACCTCGAGTTCGGCGACGGGCACGGCGCCGAGGATCTCGATCACGAGCCGGGAGAGCTGGAGCTCGGGGCGAGGCTCGCACGCCTCGAGCGCACGGACGATCAGGGCCGAGGGCGGCCCCGCGTGCTGCAGTTCGGGCGACCACGGACCCTCGGTGCGCTCGGTCGAGCGGAACCGGCCCTCGCCGAGCGGTTCGTAGAACGCGGTGGAGACCAGGTCCGTCGGCACGGACGCTGACGCTATCGGGTGGCCGTCGCGCCTCGCGAGAGGCGCGTGGCCGACCGGTGAACGGCCCTAGGAGGCGACGCTGACGGCGGTGATGATCCCGGAGGCCTTGGTCGCCTGGTACTGCTCGGAGGACTGGCAGTACAGGCCGATGTGGGCGTCCGCCGGGGTAGCGCTGGCCGGCGCGATGCCGGTGAGGGAGATGTTCGACAGGTAGCTGCCGTAGAGCGGACCGACGCTGCCCTTGTCGATCACGGTGCTGCCCGAGCGCAGTTCGCAGTCGACGTTCGCGGCGCCGCCGCCGGTGTTGTCGATGCGCACATGGGCGTTCACGACGTACGACGTGTTCGCGAGGGGCGTGGCGAAGGTGAGGG
The DNA here is from genome assembly GCA_031119595.1 of Patulibacter sp. Lineage (GTDB taxonomy): Bacteria > Actinomycetota > Thermoleophilia > Solirubrobacterales > Solirubrobacteraceae > JAGIBJ01. The sequence goes on from JAVHXX010000001.1 coordinate 28,357, forward strand.
GGTCGGAGCCGTACGCGGCGGCGAGCGTGCTCGGCGCGAGGGTGGCGCTGAGGGCCTTGGGGAGGCCGCCGCCCGCGGGGGAGGTGCCGGCCGGGCCGGCGGGGCCCTGCGGACCCTGGGCGCCGGTGTCGCCCTTGTCGCCCTTGGCTCCGGTCGGGCCTGCGGGACCGGCGGCGCCGGTCTGTCCGGCGGGGCCCGCCGGACCTGCCGCGCCCGTTGCGCCGGACGCTCCGGTGGCGCCCTTGGCTCCGGTCGCTCCGGCGGAGGAGGTCTTCGCGAGGGTGAGCGCCTTGGTGGCGTTCGTGTTGGCCGTCTTGGCGAGCTTGAGCGCCTTGGCGATCTGCGCCGTCACCGAGGAGGCACCGAACGCCGGCGGGACGGCGAGGGCGAGCACGATCACGCCGAGCAACGCGACGAACCGCTGGCGGCGTGCGGTGGAGACGAGAGAGCGGAGCATTGCTCAGTTCCTCGGCGCCTCGTGGGCGCAATGGAGTCTGACTTCAGTTGGAACTCATTGGACATCCGCTGAACGTCCAACGCGGTGTCCCGAGCGGGGGACGGTGGGCGCGTAAACGTCCCATTTCCGGGGTAACTCGCTGCGCGGTGAATGACACACCCGCAAACCCCCCGGAGCCGATATCCTCGCTCGATTCGTTGCTGTGCACGAACACGTGCAGAGCAGCAGGCCCTGTCCCTGAGGGCCAACTCGTATCACCAGATTCGCAGGAGGCCCGAGAAGTGCCCAACACCGTCGATGCTCCGACCACCAACGCCAAGCTCCTGGCCTGGGTCGACCAGATTGCCGATCTGACCACCCCGAGCGAGGTCATCTGGTGCGATGGCTCCGCCGAGGAGTACGACCGCTTCTGCCAGCAGCTCGTCGACGGCGGCACCTTCAAGCGCCTCTCGGACGCGAAGCGTCCGAACAGCTACCTCGCCTGGTCCGATCCATCCGACGTCGCCCGCGTCGAGGACCGAACGTTCATCTGCGCCGAGAACGAGATCGACGCCGGCCCGAACAACAACTGGCGTGCGCCGGCCGAGATGCGCGCCGAGCTCGGTGAGCTCTTCGCGGGTGCCATGAAGGGCCGCCCGATGTACGTGGTCCCGTTCTCGATGGGCCCGGTCGGCTCGGAGAGCGCGAAGATCGGCGTGCAGGTCACCGACTCGCTCTACGCGGTCGTGCACATGCGCATTATGACCCGCATGGGCTCGAAGGCCCTCGACGCGCTCGGCAACGGCGAGTTCGTGCCGTGCGTCCACACGATCGGCGCTCCGCTGGAGGAGGGCCAGGTCGACGTGCCGTGGCCGACGAACGCCGAGACGAAGTACATCGTTCACTACCCCGAGACCCGCGAGATCTGGTCCTACGGCTCCGGCTACGGCGGCAACGCGCTCCTCGGCAAGAAGTGCCTCGCGCTGCGCATCGCCTCCGTCCTCGCCCGCGACGAGGGCTGGATGGCCGAGCACATGCTCATCCTCAAGCTCACCTCGCCGGAGGGCAAGGTCAAGTTCGTCACGGGTGCGTTCCCGTCGGCGTGCGGCAAGACCAACCTCGCGATGCTCGTCCCGACCCTCGAGGGGTGGACCGTCGAGACCGTGGGCGACGACATCGCCTGGATGAAGTTCGGCGACGACGGCCAGCTCTACGCGATCAACCCGGAGGCCGGGTTCTTCGGCGTGGCGCCGGGCACCGGTGAGGACACCAACCCGAACGCGATCGCGTCGATCACGAAGAACACGATCTTCACGAACGCCGCCCTCACCGACGACGGCGACATCTGGTGGGAGGGCCTCACGAAGGAGAAGCCCGAGCACCTCATCGACTGGAAGGGCAACGACTGGACGCCCGCGTCCGAGACGCCCGCCGCCCACCCGAACGCCCGTTTCACGGTCCAGGCCGACCAGACCCCGTCGCTGGCGCCGGAGTGGGAGGACCCGGCCGGTGTGCCGATCAGCGCGTTCCTCTTCGGTGGGCGTCGCGCGAGCGTCGTGCCGCTGGTGCGCGAGGCGTTCGACTGGGAGCACGGTGTGTTCCTCGGCGCGACGATGTCGTCGGAGATGACGGCCGCCGCCTTCGGCACGGTCGGCCAGCTCCGCTTCGACCCGTTCGCCCAGCTGCCGTTCGCGGGCTACAACCTCGGCGACTACATGGGCCACTGGCTCAAGCTGGGCCAGAAGGAGGGGGCGCAGCTCCCGAAGATCTTCTACGTCAACTGGTTCCGCAAGGACGACAACGGCAAGTTCATCTGGCCGGGCTTCGGCGAGAACAGCCGTGTGCTCGAGTGGATCTTCAACCGTGTCGACGGCAACGCCGAGGCCGTCGAGACGCCGATCGGTCTCGTGCCGACGCCGGACAGCCTCAACACCGACGGTCTGGATCTCGCGGCCGCCGATCTCGAGCTGCTGCTCACGGTCGACGCGGATGCCGTGAAGGCCGAGCTGCCGCAGGTCGAGGCGTACCTCGAGCAGTACGGCGATCGTCTGCCGGCGGGCATCACGGCCCAGCTCGACGCGCTCAAGGCGCGCCTGGCGTAGTCCCGCCGCTCATCGGACTGGCGGCGGCACGGCCCGTGCCGCCGCGCCGACGCGCTGCGGCGCCGACATGCCGCCGAGACCCGATTCGGGGTCCTGGCGTCATGCGCCTCCGCGTGACCCGTACGGTGTGACCAGTCCTTCGGTGGATCCGCGAGCCACAGCGCCCGCCACCCATCCACCACGATCCTTGGGGGTCGGCGTGCTTCCCGCCTGGTGCACGTCGACCCCCGAGTTCGTTCCGGGCGTCCTCCGGGAGCGCTCCGGGCGGACGAGGACTCCGTGGCCACCGAACGAGCTGACGTGCCGCCGGGGCTGAGACGCCGGTCGGACCGACGTGCGCCCGTCGGACTCCCGGCCGTACCGCACCGATTTCAGCCCTTCGCCATGTGCAACCGTTTCCGGTTGCGAAAACACCCCGATTCGCCCTCGCTTACAACCGGTTTCGGTTCGCACGCTCCCCGGCGAGTTCGGCTCGCGTCGACCATTGCGGCACACGGCGCCGAGCGCTCCCGTGATGAGCTGCGACGCGGGCCTGGACACGAGCGCTGACAGGCTGGTCGCGGGCACGGCGAAGCGGTGGCCGCGGGCTCGGACGGGCTGGAACCCGAAGTGGTTGTAATCGGGCCCGAAATCGGGTGCTTTTGCAACCGAAAGCGGTTGCAAAACGCGAAGGGTCGAAATCAGCGTGATCGCTCCGGCGGGTTCAGGCGCCGTCCTCGTTCGGCTTCAGAAGGCGGGACAGGGTCTGGGGCATCAGGTCGGTCGCGCGGGCGTGGTTTCGCCGAAGGTGTTTGGAAACGGCCTGAGGCGAGATGCCGAGGGACCGGGCGGCGGCGGTGGCGTCGCCACCGTGCACCCGCGCGGCGTCGAGCGCAACCCACGCCGCGGCCCGACGGACCCGGAGCAGGCCGACGAACAAGGCAAGCGCGCCGCCGACGGCGTCCACACGGGGGTCGGTTGGATCGGCGCGGACCGCCAGACCCCACGGTGAGCGTCTGGCGCGGCCCATCCAATGCAACGCCTGAAGGCCCGGTTGCCCCGGTGGACGCAGCATCACGACGCACGCCCACGCGTCGTGGCGGCAGGCGACATCGAGTGCGGCCGCGAGCGCCCGAGGACCGGTGATGTCGACGAGGAGCAACTCCGCGTGCAACCGGGCGCTCCACGGGTCGTCGGAGCGAGGCGCGAGCCGGGTGCGGAGACGCCGTTGGAGCTCGAACCGGTCGGCCGGGCGTCCGTCCCACGACGCGAAGGCGAGCATCATGACCTGATCCATCACCTGGACGACGCTCGCACACGGAAGGCGACCCATCGTCGTGTTGCGCACGATTGGAACACCGAACGCGCAACATCGGCGCAGTCTGCGGCCGTCCCGGCGCGGGGCTGTGGCGGTCCCGGGCGCGGGCTGTGGGGTCCCGGGCGCGGGAGTGACCGCCCCTGCGCGGTCGGCAGAGGCGCCTGCGGCGGGCTGTCGCGGCGGCGGACCGCAACGGCGTCCTCCGGGAGCTGGGAACGTCGCGTGAACACCCGTGACATCGAACGGTCACCAAGGAATGATCGCGGGCGGATAGGTTCGACCAGGAGTCATGGCGCCGTCGGGCGCTGCCGACACAACCCGTGAGCGACATGGACGATTCACCCGCAGGCGAACCCTCGACGGCCGAAGCGATCGACCGCACCGACGGGGCCGGAACGGCCTCGGACGGCCACGGCGCCGCGGGACCCACCGCGGCCGCGGGCACCAGCGGAGACGCGGGCCCGGCAGGGCGCGACGCGTCGCTCGCCGAACGCCTCCTCAGCGCCGGCGCCACCGACGAGGTCCGCCGCGAGGCGCTCGAGGACGTCCTGCGCTCGCGTGGGGAAGCCACCGTCGCCACCCTGGTGAGCACGCCGCGCGACATCGACCGCGGCTCGCTGCTCGTCGCGACGGCCGACGACCGCCCCTTC
>JAVHXX010000264.1 GCA_031119595.1 Patulibacter sp.
TGGCTCCGCGACGTCGCGATCGGCGAGATCGTGGTCCGCGCGCTCACGAAGATGAACCCGAAGACCCCGCCCGGGGATCCGTCGCTCGACGGCGTGGTGGTGCCGTGAGTTCGACCCGTCGCATCTCGCTGCCGATCCCGAGCCCGGCGCCGCTCGTCGACCTCGCCTCCGTCGCGTGGCGCACCGCGACGGCCGTGCCCGTCGCGGCGTTCCGGGCCTTCGAGGCGCTTCCGGTCCTCGCGGACATCCTCCGGGGACTCACCGATCCCGACGGCGCCCTCCGGCAGATCGACGACGCCATCGTCGCGATCGCCGGGCTGAAGAACATCGCCGAGGCCCTCGACCGCATCTCGGACATGACCACCGCGCTCGATCGTCTCGCCGAGCTTCAGGACGAGCTCGAGGCACTCGGCAACATGCAGCAGTCGCTCGAGATCATCGCCGACCTCCACGATCCCGTGACCTCCCTCGCCAAGACGACGGAGTCGCTTCCCGAGCTCGCCACGGCGGCCGAGTCGCTGCCGCGGCTCGTCGATCAGGTCCACTCGGTGCGCGAGGTGGTCCAGCACATCGGCCACCGCATCGACGAGCTCGCACCGGCCCTCGAGCAGATCGCCGACTTCGGCGTGGGCCTCGAACACGAGATCGACGATCTCGGCGCGGCACTCGCGCCGATCGCGAGCATCGCCGGCAAGCTGCCCGGCGGCCGGAAAGCGGCCAAGGCCGCGGCGCGCCAGCAGGCGGCCCAGGAGGCCGCGGCCGACCACGCCGAGGGCGGCGGCTCGGGCCACGGCGCCGTCGAGGCCCGCATCGACGAACTCAAGCACCAGCACGCCGACCGCAACGGCGGCTGAGTCCGCGCGTCGCCGAGTCGGTGCGCGGCGCGCGGCGGGCCCCGGCTCAGATCGTCGTGAGCAGCGTCTCGAGCGGCAGGCGGCCGCCCGGGATCACCCGTGGCGCTGCCGGGGCCGGCTCGGCGCTCGGGTAGCCCAGGGCCACGAGGTGGTCCGGCAGCCAGCCCTCGTCGAGACGGAGCAGGCGTCGAGCCTCGTCGACGTTGGCCTCCGGGAAGAGCGTGGCCGGGCAGGCACCGAGACCGAGCGCGGCCGCGGCGAGCACCAGCGACTGCGTGACCCGGCCCGTGTCGAAGGCGGTGTCGGCGAAGCCGTTGTCGGCAGCGGCCACGGCGAGCACCACCGGTGCCCCGCTCACGAACTGCGCGTAGGCCCCGAGCCGCGACAGCGCCTCGATCAGCGCGCGATCGCGGACCTCCACGAACCGCCACGGCTGGCGGTTGCGGGCCGAGCCCGTCCACCGGGCGGCGTCGACGAGCGCCGCGACCGTCTCACGGGGAACGTCGCGGTCCGTCACGAACCGACGGGTGGCGGGGCGTCGGATGAGACGGGAGAGCTCGTCGAGCGACATGGCCGCATCGTCGCAGCGCCCGTACGTGCGACGTGTCGCCTTCGATCGTGCCACGGCCGGGGGCAGGGTCGATGGGGTGGAACCCACGCGTGGCGCGGACGCGACGACGTCGGCCCGCACCCGCCGCGACGCACCATCTGGCGGCGCGGAAGTGGACGGTGCGGGTCCCGTCACCGGCTGGTGACGGAACCCGCTCCGATCATGACCCCGGGCCTTCCGGACCGGGGTGTCCCCTCGAGCCGATGCGCGACCACCCCTGAGCGCACATCGGCCTGTTACGAATCCGTCTGAGGTTGCAAGCGCTCAGGCCCGGAGGGGCCGGAGCTCCTCGGACTCGTCGAGCATGTGGCGGCGGAGCGACCCGTTGGGGGCGATCTCGTACGACCCCATCCGCACCAGGACGGGCGAGTAGACGTGCAGCGTGACCGCCGGCTCGTCGCCCGTGTGGTGCACGCGATGGATGTCGTGTGCCGCGAAGGAGAAGTGCTGACCGCGGGTGCAGACGCGCTCGATCGGATCCGGCGACCCGACCCGAAGCCGCGACTCGGTGACCTGGCCACGGAGTACCAGGGCGGTGCCGCCCGAGCCGTCGTGGTCGTGGAAGCCCGTGTCGTGGCCGGGCATCCAGCAGATGAGCCAGGCGCTGAAGCGGTCGGTGCGGGCGACCTCGTGGTACGTACGCTGGAGCGGGTCGTGCCGCACGTGCGGGTGCCACAGGTTCTGCTGCACCGCGAGGCCGTGGGCCACGCCGAGCAGCTCGGTCGGGGTCAGGTCCGGGACCTTGCACGCCTCGACCGCTTCCAGCTGGGGCACTGGCGAGAGGATCGTTGAAGCGGACATGGGTCAGGCTGCCTTTCCGAGCAGGGCGTGGGCGTGTTCTCTGGCGTTCGCCGGCGTGATCACCGACGGGAGGATGCCTTCGACGACCGGGCGGTCGCTGCCGTGGACGAGCCGGCTCGCGCCGACCATCTCCGCCACGGCCGACTGGGCGACGATCCCGTAGGACGAGGTCTCGTACCAGCTGAAGTCATCCGTGATCGCGCGCTCGGCGAGGCGCTGCGCACCGCGGGCGGCGAGGCGCTCCGCGTGCAGCGGCGCGAGTCCGGCGAGCATCGCGAACAGCACGCGCAGTTCCGGGTGGTCGCGGCGACCACGTGCTGCCCAGGTCAGCCAGGAGCGCTGCATCGCCGACACGTAGTCGGTGAGCCCGGGCCACCAGAACGGCTCCGGTGACCAGCGCGACTGGTCGCAGGTCTGCAGGTCCGCGGGCGACGGGCCGGGATGGATGAAGAGCGGGGCACCCGCGCGGCCGAGGTGTTCGAGCACCGGGCCGAGCCGGTCGAGCGCGCCGGGACCGTCGAGGGCGCCTGCCGGCAGGCAGAGGCCGATGGCGCCGGCGTCGAGCTCGGCCTGGAGGTCGGCGGGGTCCGGGTCGACGAGCGAGATGGAGCCCCAGCGGTGGAACCGGTCACCGGCGGCCGCGATGCCCTCGCGCTGCGCGGCGAAGATCGGCTCGGCGGCATCCCGCGGGAGCCATTCGATGCCGAGCGCCGTCGACGGAGCGACGACCGCGAAGTCGACGCCGTCGTGGTCGAGGAGATCGGAGCGGCCGCGCGGATCCTCCGGACCGGGCATCGCGCAGGCGGGCTCGGCGAGGAGATGCAGGGTCCAGCCACCATCGCGACCGGCACGGCGCACGTACGGCGCCTCGGTGCGAACGGCGAGGGCATCCCAGAGCGACTCGCTCCAGAGGTGCTGATGGGTGTCGACGGCGACCACGGATCACAAACTACCGAATCCGGACAGGGTTTGTGTTGTTTATGGCCATTCGGGCCATCGAGCCGTCCCCGAACGACCATTCCGCGGAGCTGGAATCGCCATTCCGAGGCGCCCTGCAGCCGAGCGTCCAGCGCTCATACGCCGCCCCTCCCCGCGTCGACCTGTCATGGCTCCGGACCACGGAACCTCAGCGCACACCGGCGAAATCGACCACCGGACCGCAATACACCGTCGACGCCCGGCCGTGGTTTCCTGCACCGTCCTGAGTGCTCACGCGCCAGTTCACCAGTTGTTTCCTGCAGGTGTTGCAAAATGTTCCGACGATGCTCTTCTCCGTCTCCCAGAGCATTGGCCTGCCCGCCCTCGCCGGACTGGTCCTCGGCGAGTCCGCCGGCCTCCCGATCCCGGGCGAGACCGCCCTCATCGTGGCGGGCGGCATGGCCTCCTCCGGCCACTTCTCGCTGCCCGTCGTGATCGCCGTCGCCGCGATGGCCGCAATGCTCGGCGATATCATCGGCTACTGGGTCGGCCGTCGAGGCGGCCGCGCCCTCCTGCTGCGGCCCGGCCGCTTCAGCGCCCATCGCATCAGTGCCGTGGAAAAGGCCGACCGCTACTTCGAGCGCTACGGCCTCGTCACCGTCTTCTTCGCGCGCTTCGTGCCGGGCGTCCGCGTCGTCGGCGCACTGGCCGCCGGCGCCACGCGCATGCGCTTCCGGTCCTTCGCGATCGCCAACGCGGGCGGCTGCTGGGCCTGGGCGACCACCGTCGGCACCATCGCCTACCTCGTGGGCCCCAAGGGCGCCGGCGTGATGATCGTCATCGGCTTCACCGTTGCGGCGATCGGCACGATCTCCGCGGTCATGAAGACCCGCAGCGCGAATGCCTCCGAGCAGGAGTACGCCGAAGCGGTCATGGGGCAGAGCCCGCTCGACGACCTCGCCACCTACGCCGAGACCGTCGCCGGAGCGGCCACGACGACGTCCGTCGAGGACCCCTCGCCGCGGACGGACGGTGGCGTGCGCCACACCTCCGCCGCCCACGGCACGAGTTCGCAGACCGCGGTCGGCCTCGCCGCCTGCTCGGCGAGCAACCGCCTGCCGTAGCCGCCTCCGCCGGCATCAGCCGGCGAACGCCTGCGCCTTCACGGCGTCGCGGACGTCTTCGAGGATCTCGTCCGACAAGGCATGCTCGGCGCCCACGGCCCGCGCGAGCGCCAGCCCGCCGACGAGCGTCGACAGCGACACGACGGCCCGGCGCCGGACCTCCGGGTCGCCATCGCCGAGCATCGCCTCGATCCGCCCGATGAACGCCTCGAGACGTTGCCCGTAGGCATCGCGCAGCGCGTCCGAGCCGCGGGCCGCGTCGGCGGCCAGCGCGGCGATCCCACACCCCGAGCCCGGCCCGTCGCGGTGCGCTGCCGAGGCGTAGGTGTCGACGAACGCCGCAAGCTGGTCGTCGGCGCCGTCCGTCGAGTCGATGAGTGCCCGCTGGCCATCGAGGAACGCGGCATCGACGGCCTCGGCGACGAGCTGGTCACGGGAGCTGAAGTGCTTGTAGAAGCCGCCGTGGGTGAGGCCGGCCTCCTTCATGATCTCCGCCACGCCAGGCCCGGCCGTGCCTGCCTCGCGCATGCGGACGGCCGCGATCTCGACGATTCGCTCGTGACTCTTCGCCTTGTCGTCCCGTGAGTGCCCCATGGCCCTGCTCCTTCCGCGCGGTCCCCCGGCCCGCAACCAGCGGATCGTATCCGCGATCGCTTTGGATGATAGTCGACATCCTCATTCTGGATTACGGCTATCATCCACCTTCGTCAGCGCGGCCACGGGGTCGCCGGAGAACAGGAGATCGCCATGAAGATCGAAGGAACCGTCGCCCTCGTCACCGGAGCCAATCGGGGCATCGGCAAGGCGATCGTCGAGGAACTGCTGGCCCGCGGCGCCGCGAAGGTCTACGCGGGCGCCCGCAACCCGGAGAGCGTCATCTCGGACGATCCGCGCGTGGTCGCGGTCGCGCTCGACGTGACCGACGACGCCTCGGTCGCGGCCGCCGCTGACCTCGGTGACGTGCAGCTCGTCGTCAACAACGCCGGCATCGGCCGCCCGGGCTTCCCGCTGGCCGCCGACCTGGGTGACGCCCGCGATCAGTTCGAGACGAACGTCCTCGGCATCGTGCGTACCACGCAGGCGTTCGCGCCGGTGCTGGCCGGGAACGGCGGCGGCGCGTTCGTGAACGTGCTCTCGGTGGTGTCGTGGGTGGCGTCTCCCCTCCTCTCGACCTACTCCGCGTCGAAGGCGGCCGCCTGGAGCTACACGAACAGCGCGCGGGTCCAGCTGCGCGGCCAGGGCACCCAGGTGGTCGGGGTGCACGTCGGCTATGTCGACACCGATCTCATCGCGAGCTTCGACGTCGACAAGGTCGCCCCGCAGACGGTGGCCGCGTCGGCCCTCGACACGCTCGAGGCCGGCGGCACGGAGGCGATCGTCGACGACTGGAGCGCAGGCGTGAAGGCCGGCCTCACCGACGACCAGAACGCGCTCTACCCCGGGGTGCAGGCCCAGTACGACGAGCTGGTGGCCTCAGGCGCGGCGGCCTGACGGCCTTCCCGCGTGCATCGGACGGACGCGAACGGTCAGGCGAGGAGCGACTCGGGGACGGCGTAGAACGCCTGCGGACGCCCGGTCGCCTTCGCCTGCTCGGGCTTCTGCCCCTTGCGCAGCTTGAGCTGACCGGCCTGCACCGCACCACCGCCATGGGCCCCGGCGAACCGCTCGAGGTGCGCGAGATCGATCCCGGCCTTCTCGAGCACGTCCGCCTTGAACAGCGCCGTCCCCGGCAGCTGACCCGTGGGCTTCAGCGTGCGCAGCGCGGCGATGAGCTCGGCGTCCGTCATGAGCCGCAGGTTAGGGCGGATGCGGGTGACGTGGTGAGCCGGCGAGCAGCGCTGGGGCGGGCCGACATCGCGCCGGCACGCAGCCCCGTCCCTCAGGCGTGCCAGCACGCGGCTCCGTCCCTCAACCGTGCCACCACGGCTCGTGGATTGCGAGTGTCCCCGGGAGGCGGAAGGCGCCGCTCCGAAGACCACGCCTCTCGGAGACAGACCACGTCCCATGCCCCCAGAAGACACCCACCAATCGGGGCGGCACCCCGACCACGCAATCGCCCCGGCCTGGGTTGCCGTCCAGCCCGCTCCTAGGACCGAGTGGCTGTCAA
>JAVHXX010000265.1 GCA_031119595.1 Patulibacter sp.
GTCTCACGTAGCGGGCGCTCAGTAGACATACCCCTGCAATGCCCCGGGGTCGTGGACCGTAAGCCGGCCGCGGCCCTGGGAGATCACCCCGGCGCGCTCGAGCACGGCGAGGAATCGACTGGCGGACTCGCGCGAGGAGCCCGCGAGCTTGGCGATGTCCGCCTGGGTGATCGTGAGCAGGACGTCCTGGGTGCCGGCGCCCTGGTCGCGGGCCGACGACACGAGCTGGTCGAGGACGGTGGCGACGCGGCTCTGGACCGTCTGGAAGGACTGGCGGGCGAGGCGCTCGTTGGCCTCGCGGAGGCGACGGCCGAGGGCGGCGATCAGCTTGAGCGACATCTCGGGCCACTCGCGCAGCAGGCGACGCATGTCGCTGGCGGAGATCGCGATGGTCTCGAGCTCCTCGAGGGCCTCGATCGTGGCGGAGCGGCGCTCCGCGTCGAACATGGCCAGTTCGCCGAAGAAGTCGCCGGGGCCGAAGTGCGCGAGGGCGATGGTGCGGCCGTCGGCGTGCTCGCGGATCGCGCGGGCACGGCCGCTGTTGACGACGTAACACGTGTCGCTGGCGTCGCCCTCGCGGAAGATCACGTGGCCGGGGGCGAACCTGCGTGGGGTGGCGAGCTCGGCGATCCGTGCGACCTCGTCGCGGCCCAGCGCGCCAAACACAGGAACCCGCGTGAGGGAATCAACGATGCGCTCGTCCATCGGTGATTCGTACCACACAGTCCGGGGGTCGGCCTGCAAACGGGTGGTGATTTGCATGCGATCCATACCTCGGTGTGGTCCCCGGCGGTCCACGACACCCCGGAATCTGGTCGCATCACCGGGTGACACCGGCGTTCCCCGGACGTTCATCTCCCGGGAGGGAGCTGGCCGATCGGCGCGCCGCGAAGGTTCTCGGATCGACGTTCACCGTGGTGCGGGCCGGCCACCGCGCGGTGGCCGGCCCAGCCCGGTCGCGGCTAGCGGCCGCCGAGGTACGTGACGTCCTTGCGGGTGACCGTGCCCTGGAAGCGGCGCCCGATCACGCTGACCCGCAGCTCGCCGTGGGAGACCCCGGCGACATCGACCGAGTGGTCCTCGCCGGCGGTCCGCAGGAGCGTGAAGCCGCCCTTGCGCTTGCCGTCGGCGGCGGCGCTCACCCGCACCGACCAGCCGCGCACGAACGCCTGGCTGTTCCAGGTGACGCGGAGCTTGCCGCCCGCCAGGCGACGCACGACGACGTCACGCGGGACGGCCGTCGACGCGAGCGACAGCGGCCCGGACGAGGCCCGCAGGCCGGCCTTCACGATCGCCGCGCGCGCCGGACCCTCGACGCCGGAGCCGTCGGCCCCGGTGAGGCTCACGGAGACCGCGTCGCCCGGGTTGATGTCGGGGATGCGGAGCGACCGCGCCGAGCCGGCCGCCACGAACAGCTGCTTGCGCTGGGTGTGCGCGACGCGCACGAGCAGCCGCCACTTCGAGGTGTCCACGCCGCCGCCGGTGCCGGGCGTCCACTGGGCGAGCACGCCGGAGGAGCTGCGGCGCAGCACGAGCGAGGCCGGCTTGGCCGGTGCCGGGGGCGCAGGCGCGGTGTAGGTCGCGGCGACGAGCTTCGTCGACGGGAGTCCGTCGGCGGAGATCGTGGCGGTGATGGAGCGCTTTCCGGCCTTGCCGCCCTGCGGCGAGAACGGCACGGAGCCGGTCGACTGCGCGGTGGTCACGAGCTGGGTGCCGGCCTCGGCGCCCTCCTCGGCCAGCGACACCGTCTCACCGGGCTGCAGCGCCGGCTTGATGTCCCAGTGCAGGGTGCGGGCGCGGCCGCTGCCACCGACGGTCACCCCGAGGGTGCGCTTCGGTGCGGGCAGCGCCAGGTCGACCTTCGAGACCGGCGATGAGCCGGACTGTTCGAGGACCCAGGCCTTGCCGCCGGGCGGGGCTTTCCAGAGGATCGTGGTGGTCTTCTGCTTGGGGTCGGACTTGACCAGCATCTGCTTCGTGAGGACGTCCGAGCCGTCGGCCGGGGTCGAGAGGAGCACGTCGCCGAGGCGGTTCACGATCGACACGCGCGGCGGAGCCGTCGTGCCGGTCACCGTGAGGAGCGCCTTCTCCTGACCCGCCGGGAGCTGCAGGAGGTGGCCCTTGGGGCTCGCCAGCAGGCGCCGGCCACGCTGGAGGTCGCTGCGCACCGGCGGGGCCGTGAGCAGGCCGGGAAGGCCGGCGGCACGGGCAGCCGAGGCGCGAGCGCCGAGCGTGGCGGGCGCGTCGGCCGGGCGGGTCGCGCGGTACGGCGACAGGTCGCAGCCCCAGAACACGTCGACACCCTGGCCCCAGCGCACGCCGAAGCCACCGCCCACGTCGATGACCGGGATCTCCCCACACGCGCCGAAGCCGGTCGTCGAGATCGTCATGTGCGCGGCGGCGAGGCCGTACCGGGTGCCGGCGAGCTTCACGCCGACCTCGGCGTCGCCGTCGATGTTGAACGCCTTCGCCGCGATCCAGCCCTTCACGTACGCCTTCACGTACGCGATGTCGAAGTCGGCGTCGATGCCACCGCCCATCTCGAAGAAGCCGTTCGACGAGAACTGCGCGAACGCGCTCGCGAGCTGGAAGTCGGCGAGCTTGAGCTTGCCGGTCAGCGCGAACAGGTAGTAGTTGGCAGCCGGACTCGGGAAGCGCAGACGCATGTCACCGTCGAGCGACAGCACCGACTTGTTCTTCACGGCCGGACCCGCCGACAGGCTGATGCCCGCGGTGAGGTCGAGCGGGTCGACCGCGAGGCCGGCCCGGATCGCCTGGAGGTAGATCCCCTGCGCGATCGGCTGGTTGAGCCCGGCGACCTCGGCCGAGATCGACTTGAACCGGTTGTGCTGGATCGACAGCGCGGCGCTGATCGTGATCGCCTTCGGCGTCGGCAGCGTGAGCGTGCCGCCGCCGGCCCAGAGGTCGTCGAGGCGGTCGTACTCGAAGAAGAGATCGCCGAGGGTCAGCTTGCCGATCGCGACCTCGCCGACATCGACCTTGAGCTCGTCGAGCAGCACGCCGCCCGAGGCGGTCACGCGGATCGTCGCCTGACCGGTGAAGCCGCCGAGCACGGCCGGCAGGCCGACCACGACGGTGATCGACGTCTCGCCGGCGGCCGGGAATTTCAGGGTCACGCCGCCCGCGAGCGGGAAGCCCTCGAGTTCGGCGTCCGGCGGGGTGCCGAGCGTGAAGCCGTCGGTGGCGAGGCTCGGCAGGCTCACGTTGAGCGGACCCGAGAGGAGCGGCAGGTCGATGCCCGAGCCCGAGGCCCGCAGCGCCGTGGAGGCGTTCGAGCGCAGGGTGCCGTCGGAGGTGTCGAGGGCGACCGCCCACGGCGCCGAGGCGCCGTTGAAGCCACTCTCGAGCGTCTTGCAAGCCGCCGCCGCGCAGTCCGCGAACGGCCGCGGGGTCGGGCGGGCACCGGAGGCCTCGGCGAGGCGCATGCCGTTGAACTGGACCGTCTTGCCGGTGACCACGTAGAGGTCGCCCGCGGACGGGCGCTTCACGCTCGTGACGCAGCCGCGCAGGCGCACGTTCGAGTACGACACCTCGCGGAACGACGACACGCCGGTGCAGCCGGCGGCGACGTCGGCGGCGCTGCGCACGATCGTCGTCTTCGCGGCGTCGGCGGTGTTGCCGTAGCGGTCGGTCACGCGGACCGTCACCGTCTTGACGCCCGGCGAGGTGAACGTGGTCGTCACCTTCGGGCTCGTGCCCGTCGGGGTCTCGAAGGTGCCGTCACCGTCGAGGTCCCAGCGGTACGTGACCGCCGGGTCGAGGTTGTTGCCGACCGAGTCGGTCGCGTCGTAGGCACCGTCGACCGACACGCCGGTGAGCTGGAGCTCGGCCGGGCCGGCCAGGGTGGCCGTCGGCTTGGCGACGGGCTCGGCCTTCACGTCGAGGGCGATCGTGGTCGTCGCCGTGCTCGTGAGCGCGTCGGTGACCTTCACGCCCACGGCGACCGCGCCGGCCTTCGGTGGCGTGAACGTGACGGTCGGCGTGGCGCCGGTGCTGGTCTCGTACGAGCCGTTGCCGTCGAGGTCGAAGGCGTAGGTGAGCGGCGCGTGGCCGGCCGCGGCGGTCGATCCGGCGGCGTTCAGCGTCACCGGGCGGTTCGCGAACACCGGATCGGACGGCGCCGGGTCCTGCCGCACGACGCGGGCCATCGGGGCGTTCGCGTCCGTGGTGCCGGGGGCGACGTCGACGGTGTGGTCGACGGGATCCGAGGAGGTCGAGGGCGTGGCCCGGAGATCCTCGACCACGAGCGACGCCTTCGGGTGGCCGGAGCCGGCGTAGGTGTGGGTCGTGGTCGGCGCCGTGGTGACCTGCTCGGGCGTGCCGTCGCCGAAGGTCCAGTGGAAGCGGACGTTCGCGGGGCTCGGACCGATCGGGCCCTGCAGGGCGCCGTCGGGATCCGACAGCTCGCTCGTGGAGCCGTCGAAGGCGACCGCGCCGGCGGACTTCGGCGCCGCCGGCGTGAAGGTGAACTTCGCGAGCGGCGGGGCCTCGTTGGCGCGGCGCACGTTGAGCAGGATGGTCGCGTCGGCGGTGCGGCCGCCGGCGTCGGTCGCCCGCACGCGCACGAGGTACGACGGGTTTGCCGCCGGGATCACGACGCCGGTGAGCTGACGGGTCGTGTGGGTGGTGTCGAAGGTGGTGGTCGCGTCGCCGTCGAGGTCCCACTGCCAGCTCAGGGTGCTGTAGCCCGTGGTGCCGGTGGTGGTCTCGGCCGCGATGTCGAACGGCTGCCCGTTGACCACGCGCGCGGGGCGGACGATGTCGACGGCGCCCTGCGGCGAGCGGACCACCGTGACGGTGTAGACCGCCGCGGCGCTCTCCTCGGTGGCCGGGTCGCCGGAGTCGTCGGTCACGTAGGCGCGTACCGTGTACGTGCCCGGGGTCGCGAAGGAGGGCGTGTACGTGTCGGTGCTGGAGACGGCAGTCGTGCCGCCGTCGAGGGTCCAGCGATACGTGAACGACGACGAGTCCGCGTCGGTCGCGGTGACCTTCAGCGGCAGGCTGACCGGCGCGCCCTGGACGATCGCGAACGAGCCGTCGGTGCCGGCGGCCGGCGTGGTGCCCACGCGCGTGATCGCGGCCTCGGGACGGTTGTTCTGGACCTTGATGTCGACCTGGGTCTGGTCCCACGGGCCGGCGTCGGTGTTCAGCGACAGGTAGGCGGTCGCGTTCTGCTGGTACGACTGCGTGAGGTACTGCGAGGAGCAGTCGTTCGGGGTGAAGGCGGGCAGGAACGAGCAGAGCTTCGTGCCGGCGCCGGTGTTGCCGAGGTCGAAGGTGACCGGCGCGCCGCGTGCCGGCGTGGTCGTGCTCGGGTTGAGCTCGACCGTGGGCTGGGTCTGGCCGACGGTGAAGGTGCGATCGAAGTACACGAGCGCGCCCGGGTTGCCGCCACCGAGGTCGCAGCCGGTGGCGAGGTCGGTCCCGGCGAGCGAGTACCCGGCGAGTAGCGGCACGTGGTCGATCGGACCGTACGCCCCGACCTGCCCCGGATCGGAGATCGTGTGGAAGCGGTACTGGCCGACGGCGTCGTTGACCTTCGGACCGGGCACGGACGAGAGAAACTCGTCGAGCGGGATCTGCACGCGACGGTCGCCGTTCCCGAGGACGGTCAGCGGCACCGTGAAGCTGCGGGCCGTGGCGCCGGCCGGGCGCGTCTGGAAGCAGTACTTCCGGACCGACGGCGAGAGGTCGATGTTGCCGAGGCCGGTGTAGACGACGACCTTGACCTTGTCGCCACCGACGGGCTCGGTACGGATCTCCGCCTTCGGGTTGAACGGGTACCCGGTGGTGGTCCAGGTCGTCGGGAAGACGTACGTGATGGACGCCGACTGTTCCGCCGAGGCGAAGTCGATCGTCAGATCCGACGGGTAGAGCGTGCGTACGGGCGCGGAGTCGCCGTCGACAAGGACGTCGTTCTTCGGCGGCGTGTTGACGGAGTACCGGTCGACCGCCACACGGGTCAGGTCGCCGTAGCCACCGCCGTTGTCACCGGACGGGTCCGTGTGGACGACGCTCGAGGTCGGGGACGCGCCGTTCGGGTAGCGGTCGGTCGCGTAGGAGAAGTCGTAGGACAGCTGGCCTGCCGCGCAGCCGAGGCCGTGGTTGGTCGCGGCGACCGGGAGGCGATCGAGCACCGTGCTCGTCGGCGGACCGGCATTCGACGTGCTCGCCGTGCCAAGCGTCAGCATCCTGGGCGGCTCCTGGAGCAGTCCCGCGTCGAAGGTCGGGCTGAGACCGCTGAGCGGGATCGTCGACACGAGCATGTTCTCGACCGGCTCGGTGCCGTCCGTGTTCACGCTGAACAGGGCCGCGCTGTGGGCCGGCACCGTCATGCAGCGGTCCGAATCGGCCTTCCCGCGGACGTCGTAGACGTAGGCGAAGCCCGTCG
>JAVHXX010000002.1:0-16933 GCA_031119595.1 Patulibacter sp.
CGACTCGACGTAGCGGCGCTGCCCCTCGGCGTAGATCGTGTCGAACGCGAGCGAGCTCTTGCCCGAGCCGGAGAGCCCGGTCATCACGACGAGGGACTCCCGGGGGAGTTCCAGCGAGACGTCTTTCAGGTTGTGCTCGCGCGCCCCGCGGACGACGATCTTGGAAGCTGCCACGCGCTGCATGCTAGCGGGGCGAACGGACGTTCCCCTGGTCACGAGGTTCACCCCGCAAAAGCGCGGTCGCGCGAGGGTTCATGCCCCGAGCGAGGGCCCTTCGTCCTTGAGTCCGACGCCCGTCAGCCCCAGCCGCAGCCCTTCCCGGAGCAGCGTGGCGAGCTTGTGCCCGGCGGCCTCGTACGACAGTCCGACCGGCGGACGCACGTTGCTGATGCAGTTCCGCTCCGAGTCGCGGCGGCCCGTCCGCGGCTCGTAGGTCAGATAGAGGCCGAGGCTGTCGGCGGCGCTGAGTCCGGGCCGTTCGCCGACGAGCACCACGACGAACCGGGCGCCGATGGCTTCTCCGATCGGGTCGCCCAGGGCGACGCGCGCCTGCGTGGCGACGACGACCGGCGCGACCGACCATCCCGGCAGTGCTGAGACGGTGGCCCGCAGGACGGAGGCCGCGTGTTCCTGGACCGCCACCGGCGAGAGCCCATCAGCAAGCACGAACGCGAGGTCGAACCCGGACGTTGCCCCGACGGCTGGGCCGCCCTTCGCCTCGACGGGCACCGCCGCCGACCGCAGCCTGGCTGCCTCGCCCTCCGCCAGCACGCGGCCGAGATCCGGCCGCTGCAGGTAGGTGGCACGGTCCGGCGCCGCGCTGCGCACGTGCAGCACCTCGTGGCCATCGAGCGCGCCGCGGATCGCGTCGACGTCGAGGGCCGCATGAACGGCGTCCCGCGCCTGCGCATGCGCGAGCCGCAGCGCGAGCTGGTCCTTGGTCGCCAGGGCGTCTCCGGCCCGCCCGAGCCCGATGCGGGCCGGGGTGAACCGCCGCAGCTCGAGCCAGGGGTCCACGACCCGAAGGCCGGGCTCGGTCGGCTCGGTCGAGGCTGCGGACGCCGGCGCGGAAGCCCCCGCACCCGCGCCGGCGTCGTCTGCGGCGCCGCTCACGCCGCGTGCTCCCGCAGTTCTGCCAGGGCTCCGACGGGGTGCTGCGCGACCGGCAGCTCCCGCACCCGGCCGTCGACCCCGACCATGCCCATCCGTTGCATCCAGGCCTCGAACTCGGGCGCCGGGCGCGTCCCGAGCACCTCGCGCACGTAGAGGGCGTCGTGGTAGGAGGCCGATTGGTAGCCGAGCATGACGTCGTCGCTGCCCGGGACCGTGATGAAGAAGGTGCAGCCGGCGGCTCCGAGTGAGGTGAGGAGCGTGTCCATGTCGTCCTGGTCGGCCTCGGCGTGGTTGGTGTAACAGACGTCGCAGCCCATCGGGAGGCCGAGGAGCTTGCCGCAGAAGTGGTCCTCCAGGCCCGCGCGGTGGATCTGTTTGCCGTCGTAGAGGTACTCCGGGCCGAGGAACCCGACGACCGTGTTGACGAGCAGCGGTTTGAACGCCCGCGCTACCGCGTACGCGCGCGTCTCGACGGTCTGGAGGTCCATCCCGAAGTGCGCGCCGGCCGAGAGCGCGGCGCCCTGGCCGGTCTCGAAGTACATGACGTCGTCGCCGACGGTGCCGCGCTTGAGCGACAGGGCAGCCTCCTGCGCCTGGGCGAGCAGGTCGAGGGTGATGCCGAACCCGGCGTTCGCTGCCTGCGTGCCCGCGATCGACTGGAACACGAGGTCCATCGGCGCGCCCCGCTCCATGCAGGTGATCGACGTCGTGACGTGCGACAGGACGCACGACTGCGTCGGGATCTCGTACGTCTCGCGGATCTCGTCGATCATCTGCAACAACGCGATGGTCGCCACCGGACTGTCCGTCGCGGGGTTGATGCCGATCACCGCGTCGCCGCAGCCGTACATCAGGCCGTCGATGATGCTCGCGACCACACCACGCGGGTCATCGGTCGGATGGTTGGGCTGCAAGCGCGTCGACATCACGCCCTCACCTCCGAGCGTCGAACGAAACGCCGTCATGACCCGGATCCGCCGCGCGACCTGGATCAGGTCGCGGTTGCGCATCAACTTCGACACCGCCGCGGCCATCTCCGGCGTCAAACCCGGCGAGAGCGCCGCGATCGCCGTCCCGTCCGCGTCGTACGACAGCAACCAATCACGCAACTCACCAACCGTCATGTGCGACACCGGCGCGAACGCCTCCGCATCGTGCGTGTCGATGATCAGCCGCGTGACCTCGTCATCCTCATACGGCACGAAATCCGCAGCGAGGAAATCCCTCAGTGCGACGTCCGCAAGCGCGAGCTGCGCAGCCACGCGCTCCTGCTCACTCCCGGCCGCCACGCCGGCGAGGACGTCACCCGACCGCATCGGCGACGCGCGCGCGAGGACGGTCTTGAGATCGGGGAAGACGTGACGGACGGAGCCGACGGTCGCGGAGTAGGCCATGGATGCCTCGGCACGGAGCGGGCCTCCCACGGTAGATCGCAGGCGACCAGGGCTCGTTCGCCCCACGTCCCAAAAGCCGGGGCCGGCGATGGCCCCGTGGATGGGCACCCCGAACGGGTCCTCATGCCCGGACGATGGAGACCGATCTGTCTGTCCGCTCTACGGTCGGGCGGAGCCCAGGCATGCCGCAGCTCCAGCGGCGCCGCGCACCGGAAGGCCCCATGACCGATCTCGACCTCGCCCCCGACCCGGCCGCGCTCGGCGGCACGCGGTGGAACACGTTCGCTGCCGGTGACACCGTGACCGCGGCCGAGTTCCTCGACGGCATCGCGCCGCTGCTGCAGGCCACGCTCAACGTCGTCCGCCCCGCCGACCCGCGCCTCTTCTCCCGCGAGCAGTTCGCCGCGACGCTGTCGCTCGACGCGCGTGAGACCTCGCTCCGCGTCCCGCGGGACGCGGCGGCACCGGGGACCCGCCAGATCGCCGCGCAGGCGGAGCGCATCGGGGCGGGGATCGTCGACCTCGTCGACGGCGTCCTCGACCGGATAACCGCCGACCCGATCCCGCTCCCGGGCGGCCCGGTGGCGATCCGCAGCACCTGCGACAACCACCTCTGGACCCTGGACGTGACCGAACTGCTCACGGATCCGGTGCCGATGCAGCTCTACAACGAGTTCCTGCACCAGGTCATCCTGCTGCGGGACGCGCTGCTGCCGTTCACGAACTGGGAGTCGGTCCGCCTTCCCGTCGACGACCGAGGTCTGCGGACGATCGAGCCTGCGCGGGAGGCCTTCCTCACCGAACTGCTCGTGCGCTCGACCCGTCACTCGGCGATCGTCTCGTACGCGCGCTCCGTGCTGACCGGATCCCCCTCCGACCGCGCCTACGGGTTCGACTACGCCGACGCCCGCGTGCTCCCCGCCGCCGCGACCGCGCCCCTCGACGCCGCGCCGACGCACCTCCTGACGTGGCACCCGGGAGGGGCAGCGGCGCCTGGATCCGGAGCGCCGGTCGACCTCGTCCCCGCGATCGCGGACTACTACGAAGCGGACCGCTCGCCACTCGGCGAGGCCGCAGGCGAACGCGGCCGTGGGGGCGATCTCTCGGGCGCGACCGCTCGGCTCGTCGAGGGCAGAGCCACCGTCGAGCGCACACGCACGCTCACGATCGAGGTCACCGACGGCGTCCGCACCGCGACGGTCGACCTCGGTGACGCGCTGCGGGGGCACCGCTTCGCCGCCGTTGCACCGGGCGGCTTCGATGCTTCCATCGAGGCCGCGGAGCAGGTCCAGGTCGAGCGGGCACTCGATCCATGGCGGCTCCTCGCCGATACCGGGCTCGGCTGGGCCGAGTCGGGCACCTGGGCGATCGACGTCCGCGGCGCCACCGATCTCACGGTGCTCGCCGTGCTCGGCACGCTCTACCCGGAGAACCTCGTCCTCACCGAGGACCGCACGCCCGGGACACCCGTGAACGCCGGCAAGCGCGGGCCGGCCCGGATCCTCATCGATCGCTGATCGCGCTCCGCTGCCGACGGTGCGGCAGCGCGTCGGCGTCCCGGCGATGTAACGATCCGCAGCGTCGTGCAACTTCGAAGTCGATGAGCCGCCTACGACAGCGAACGCGCGCCGCGGATCCCCCGCCCCGGACCGAAGCCCTCGACCTCGAAGCCCTGTACCGGCGCGATGCGGACGCTCTGCTCGTGTTCCTGGCGCGGCGCACCGCGGACCCGCAGATCGCGCTGGATCTCTGGGCGGAGACGTTCGCGCAGGCCCACGAGGCCCGCGCGAGCTTCCGCGGCGCCACCGACGCCGAAGCGCGCGGATGGCTGTTCGGGATCGGCCGTCGCCAGCTCGCGCAGTTCTACCGCCGCGGCACCATCGAACGCCGCGCCCTCGACCGTCTCGAGCTGGAACGACCGCCGGCGACCCCGGAGGTCCTGGCGGAGATCGAACACAAGGCAGAACTGGCGGCAATGCGCCGCGAGCTCCGTGAGGCGCTCTCCGAACTCTCGCCGGGCACCCGCGACGCCGTGCAGCTCCGCGTCGTCGACGAACTCGACTACCGCACCGTCGCCCAGCGACTGGGCATCACCGAGCAGGCCGCGCGGGTCCGGGTCTCGCGCGGTCTCGCCGCCCTCTCCGATCTGCTCCACCCGTCGACTGCCAAGGCAGGTGCCGCATGACGCGCCACGACTCCGACCAGACCTCCGCACTCGCGCGATACCTCGACACGTTCGGGCAGCGGTACGCGGATGCGACCCGCGCCGACCGAGACGCCGAGGTCCCCGCGGACCGATCGCCTCGCCGCAGGGTGCGGTTCATCCCTGCCGCAGGAGTGGGCGGCGTGATCGCCGCGGGCGTCCTCGCCTATGTGGTGGTCGCGTCCCCGCTCGGTGACCACGTCGACGCCGTCACGGCGGCCAGTGCCGCGCTCGGCCAGAACGGCGACATCGTGCACTACACCGCGGTCATCGACGAAGGCACCCCGAGTGAGGGGATTCCCGAGCACTGCACGTCGATCGGCTCGGTCTCCGAGGTCTGGCAGACCGAGTCGGGGCCCACGCACTGGCACCAGGTGACGCCCGGACGGTCGCTCCCCGCCGACTGCGCGCGATTCGCCCTCGGACCGGACGGGCGGATGGTCACCGGAACGGTCGAGTTCGCCCAGCACGGCGGCGTCACGCAGTCGTACTTCCACGATCTCCGCCTGCTCACGACGTACCACGGAACGGCCGGGAAGCCGACCGGCGCGACGGTGATCGGCGGCACGGTCGGAGGCGACAGCCGTGACTTCGTCACCTTCCTCCGAGGCATGCTGCGCTCCGGCAAGATGCGCGTGGTCGGAGGTGAGCACGAGGCCTACGGGCGTCGCGCACTGTCGCTCGAGGCACGCTCGTTCACCCACAAGGACGCCGACGCGCACCACCCGAACCTCGACATGACGAACGTCACCACGTTCGTCGTCGATGCGACGACGTTCACCCCCTTGCATCTCGACCAGACCGACACCTACGTGCGCGACGCGGGCAAGTACAAGGGGTCGATCACGAACAGCTACGGCATGCGCTTCACGAACTACGAGCGCCTGCCGCGGACCCCGGAGAACGAGAAGCTCCTCGACATCCAGCCCGACCAGCCGACCCGCGACCGGCTCCCGGACGCCGAGAAGACGCCGCAGCAGCGGAAGATCGAAGAACAGGTCGCGCGCTACCAGCGCGAGCACCCGGTGGAGACGAAGACGCGATAGCCGCGATCGGTCCGTCGGTCGGCGTCACGGCCGACCGGCGGAACCGACGCCGCCGGTGAACCGGCGCGCGGTCCGGCTAGGCGTCGATCGACGTGAAGACGTCGTCGAGGAGCCGATCGACGTCCGGGAGGGTGAAGAGCCCGTCGAGCTCTTCCTTGATCTGGTCGCGGTCGGAGCCGCCGAGCGCGAGGTCGAGGGCGATCAGGCGGGCCGAGGCCTCCTGGTCACGGTCGGAGTCGGCGGTCGGGGCGCCCGGGTCGGCGAGATCGTCGGCGGTGAGTTCGGCGAGGCCCGCGTCGACGCTGTCGGCGGCGGCCGGCACGTCGGAGACGACCTTGCCGAGCGTCGGCGACGGGTTGGTCTCCGTCGCGACGACGTCCGCGTCGGTCGAGGGCTGCGGCGCGAGATCGGACGTGCTCGTGATGGCCGGCGGCGCGTACGAGGCAGCGCTGCTCGACGTGACGGGCGCGACGCCGCCGTGCTGCTCGTGGAGGTCGGCGATGTTGCCCTCGAGGAGGGCGAGGTCGGCGACGAGGCGGTTCACACCGGTGCGCAGGCTCTCGATCATCGAGCCGAGCTCGTTGTCCATCGCCTCGACGCGCTGGAGCATGCGGGTCGTCTGCTCACCCACCTTGGAGACGTGCTCGCGGGACTCCTCGAGCGCCTCCTGGCGGGACCGTTGGGCATCGCCGGCAGCGCGCTCGCGCAGCTCGCCGGCTTCGGACTGCGCTTCACGCAGGAGCCGCTCGGCGGTCGCCTCGGCGGCCTCGACGATCGCCTGGACGTGCGTGCTCGCGCTGCCGGCGACGCCGCCCGTGGCGGCACGGTCGGTCTCACGGCGCAGCTGGTCGAGCTCGTCGGCGATCCGGGCGAGGTGCGCGTCGACACCGGCCGGGTCGTAGCCGCGGCGCGCGATCGGGAAATCACGCTTCTCGATGGACTGACGGTCGAGCGTCACGCGGATGATCCTCCAAAGGGCATGGGTCCTTCGAGGGTACTCGCCGTCTGCGGCCGTGGCGCAAGGCGTCCTGCGCCGCCGGCGCCGGGCCGTCGCCCCGCCGCGGCCAGTGCTTCGCCTGCCGCCCGCGCCTGCCTGCAAGACTCCCCGACGTGGTCCGCTCCCTCCCCCACCTCGCGTGAGCCTGGGCGCGGCCGCCTCGGGATTCGGCCTCGGGTTCGCCCTCATCACCCCGATCGGCGCGCAGAACGCCTACGTGCTCCGGACCGCGGTCCGCGCGCCCCGCCCGGCGGTCTTCACCGTCGTCGCGATCGTGACCGCGATCGACATCGTGCTCATCGGCATCGGCGCCCTCGGGGCGGGCGCCGTCCTCGACGGCCGCGACTGGCTCCGGGTGCTGCTCTACGCGGGCGGCGTCGCGCTGCTGCTTCCCCTGGGCATCCGGACGCTCAAGGACGGTCTGCGGGGCGGCGACGACTACGCCGCGGCGCTCGAGGCCGACCAGGACGAGGCCGGCGGACGCGGCATCACGCCGGGCGCCGTGATCGGACCCGTGCTCGCCCTCTCACTGCTCAATCCGCACGTCTACCTCGACACCGTGGCGATCCTCGGGTCGGCGATCGCCACGAACGACCCGTCGAACCGGCTCAGCTTCACCGTCGGCGCGATGGTCGCCTCGGTCATCTGGTTCGCGTTCCTCGCGGTGCTCGGCGCCGTCGTGCTGCGGCGGTACGGGGCGCGGGTCGCCCGGGCCGTCGACCTCATCAGCGGTGTCGTGATGCTCGTGGTCGCGACGATCTTCGTGATCGAGGCGATCCGACTCATCTCCGGCTGACCGCCGGCGCCGCCGGGCTCAGGCCGGCAGGCTGAGCAGACCCTCGGGGCCCAGGTCGACGAGGCCGTCATGCGCGAGGCTCGTGAGTGCGGCGGCGACCCGCTCACCGGCGATGTCGTCCGGGAGTACCTCGACGAGCACCGCGCGGTCGATCGGCCCGCGCTCGACGAGCGCCGCCACGATGCGGCCGCGCACGTACCGCTGCGTGTCCTCGAAGCGCTGCGGCCGGGATCCCGCCGCGCCGCCCGCGACCCCGGGCCCGGACGCGCCGCGCAACGCCCGTTCGGCGACGGGGTCGACGTACCCCGCCGACATGCACCACTCGGCGACCGGGCACGCGTCGCAGCGCGCGATGCGCGCCGTGCACACGGTCGCGCCGAGGTCCATGAGCGCGTGGTTCCACGCGTCGGGGGCGTCCTCCGGGACGAGGTCGATCGCGCGCTCGCGGACCGCCTTCGGCGTGCGACCGCCGGCGCCGTCCCAACGGTCGAGGACGCGGACCTGGTTCGTGTCGACCGCCGCGGCGACCTGTCCGTAGGCGAAGGCCGCGACGGCCGCCGCGGTGTAGTCGCCGACGCCCGGGAGCGTGCGCAGGCCGGCCTCGTCGCCCGGCCAGCCGTGTTCGGCCACCACCCGCGCTGCGGCCTGGAGCCGCAGTGCGCGGTTGTTGTAGCCGAGACCACTCCACTCGGCGAGGACGTCGGCGCCGGGCGCCGCGGCGAGGGCCGCAGCGGTCGGCCACCGCTCCAGCCACGCCTCGAAGCGCGGCACGACCCGGGACACCTGCGTCTGTTGGAGCATGATCTCGCTCACGAGCACCGCGTACGGGTCTCGGGTGCGTCGCCACGGCAGGTCGCGGCCGGTGTCCGCGTACCACGCGAGGAGCGCGTCTCGGCGAAGGTCGTCGTCCACCGGGCGAGCGTACCCGTGCTCCCTGGCCGGGCGTGCACGAGCGGCGCGGTCCCACCGGTGCGACGATCGCCGGAGCGAGGTGCCGATCCCGGTTCGCCGCGTCCCCGACGAGCCATGACCATGCCCCAGACCGCTGCCCGCAAGGCCGACCAGCTCGAGGACTCCGCGCGCGGCGCCAAGGACAGTCGGACGATGACGCGCGCCGCCCGCGCGGGACTCGTCGCGTACGGCGTGGTCCACCTCCTCATCGGGTGGCTCGCCCTCCAGCTCGCCTTCGGGCACGCGGAGGGCACGGCCGACAACCAGGGGGCTCTGCGCGCCCTGGCCGGCACGCCACTCGGCCGTCCACTCCTGTGGCTCGTCGCCCTCGGGTTCGTCGCGCTCGTCGTGTGGCAGCTCGCCGAGGCTGCGCTCGGCCACGAGTCCGCGGACGAACCCGGACGGACCGGCAAGCGTGCGGTGTCGGCTGGCAAGGCCATCGTCTACGCCGCGATCGGGTTCTCGGCCGCGAAGATCGCCGCGGGTGGATCATCGAGTGGCAACGGGTCGAAGGAGACCCTCACCGCCAAGCTGATGGAGCATCCGTTCGGGACGGTGCTCGTCGGCATCGCCGGTGTGGCCATCGTGGGCGGCGGGCTCGCCCTCGCGTACATCGGTGCGAGCGGCCGGTTCGAGCGCCAGCTGCAGGCCGGCGCAGGGAGCGGCCATTCCGGCACCGCGATCATCGCCATGGGACGCGCGGGCCATCTCGCGAAAGGCGTCGCGTTCGTCGTCCTCGGCGCGCTCTTCGTCGCTGCAGCGCTGAGCCACGACCCGAAGAAGTCCGGGGGCCTCGACGATGCCCTCAAGACGCTGGCGCGCCAGCCCTACGGGCACGTGCTGTTGAGCGTCGTCGGCCTCGGGATCGCCTGCTTCGGTCTGTACTGCTTCGCGCGGGCGCGCTACGTGCGGACCTGATCGGCCGCGGAGAGCGGCGCGACCCGGGGACGACGAGTTCAGACGGCGGCGCCGGCGGCCTTCGCCATCTCGAACTCGCGGCGTGCCTCGCGGAGCTCGTCGCGGAGGTGGGCGGCGTGCTCGAAGCGGAGTTCCTCGGCGGCCTGCGCCATCTCCTCCTCGAGCTCGACGATCATCTGCTGGAGCTCGCCGACGTCCTTCGTGTCGCGGTCCGCGGCACTGCGGCGTCCCTTCTTCGGCAGTTTCGATCCGGTGTCGGACTCGAGGAACTCGGCGATGTCCGAGACGCCCTTCACGATCGCGGACGGCGTGATGCCGTGCTCCTCGTTGTAGGCGATCTGGATCGCGCGGCGGCGGTCGGTCTCGTCGAGGGCGGCCTGCATCGAGTTCGTGATGCGGTCGGCGTACATCACGACGTGACCGTCGACGTTGCGGGCCGCGCGGCCGATCGTCTGGATGAGCGACGTCTCGCCGCGGAGGAAGCCCTCCTTGTCGGCGTCGAGGATGCCGATGAGCGACACCTCGGGGATGTCGAGGCCCTCGCGGAGGAGGTTCACGCCGACGAGCACGTCGTAGACGCCGAGCCGCAGGTCGCGGATGATCTTGATGCGGTCGAGGGTGTCGACCTCGCTGTGCAGGTAGGCGACCTTGAACCCGAGCTCCGTGAGGTACGCCGTGAGGTCCTCGGACATCTTCTTCGTGAGCGTGGTGACGAGCGTGCGCTTGTCGACCTTCACGCGCTCGCGGATCTCGCCCATGAGGTCGTCGACCTGGTTCTTCGTCGGGCGGATGTCGATCGACGGGTCGATGATGTGGGTCGGGCGGACGATCTGCTCGGTGATCGTGGCCGAGTGGCCGCGCTCGAACTCGCCCGGCGTGGCCGAGACGAAACAGATCCGCGGCACGTGCTCGAGGAACTCGGTGAAGGTCTGCGGGCGGTTGTCGAGCGCGGACGGCAACCGGAACCCGTGGTCGACGAGCACCTGCTTGCGCGAACGGTCGCCCTCGTACATCGCCCCGACCTGCGGGAGGGTCTGGTGGGACTCGTCCATGAAGCAGAGGAAGTCCTCCGGGAAGTAGTCGAGGAGGCACCACGGGCGCGACCCCGGATCGCGGCCGTCGAGGATCCCCGAGTAGTTCTCGATGCCGTTGCAGAAGCCCGTCTCGCGGAGCATCTCCATGTCGTACTGGGTGCGCTGGCGCAGGCGGTGGCTCTCGAGCACCTTCCCCATCGACTCGAGCTCGGCACAGCGCTCGTTGAGCTCGCGGCCGATCCGCTCGACGGCCATCGCGATCTGGTCTCGGTCGACGTTGTAGTGGGTGGCCGGCCAGATGCCGAGGTGACCGAGGTCGTCGTCGATCATCTCGCCCGTGAGCGTGTCGAAGTGCTGGAGGCGCTCGATCTCGTCGCCGAAGAGCGTGATCCGGTACGCCGTCTCGGCGTACGACGGGAACACCTCGACGACCTCGCCCTTGGCCCGGAACCCACCGCGCGAGAGGACGGTGTCGTTGCGCTGGAACTGGCTCTCCACCAGACGGGCGAGGAGCTGATCGCGATCGAACATCCCGCCCTTCTTGAGCATGATGACCTTCTTGTTGTAGTAGTCCGGCGAGCCCATCGCGTAGATGCAGCTCACGGACGCGACGATCACCACGTCGCGCCGCCCGAACAGCGCCGCGGTGGCGGCGTGCCGGAGGCGGTCGACCTCGTCGTTGATCGCCGAGTCCTTCTCGATGAAGAGGTCGCGGCTCGGGACGTACGCCTCGGGCTGGTAGTAGTCGTAGTAGGAGACGAAGTACTCGACGGCGTTGTCCGGGAAGAACGTGCGGAACTCGTTGCAGAGCTGCGCCGCGAGCGTCTTGTTGTGGGCCATCACGAGCGTGGGCCGCTGGACCTGCTCGATCACGCCCGCCATCGTCATCGTCTTGCCCGTACCGGTCGCGCCGAGGAGCGTGGTGAAACGGTCGCCGGCCTCGACGGCCTCGGCGATCGCGGAGATCGCCTTGGGCTGGTCGGCGGCCGGCTTGAACGGACTGTCGAGGCGGAACGCGGGCACGGATCCGAGGCTAGCGCGAGACGCGAACGGAGGTTCGCCCTCCGGCGCGGTCAACGGACAGGACGTGTCCTAAGCGTGACGCGCCAGGACGGCGCGACCATGCGGAACTCCAGAGTGGACACACCGGCAGCAGTTCGACCGCGATCGAACACGTATGCTGAACGGCGTGTCCGATCTGCTGGAACCCGACGCCGACGCTCTCGCGCTGACCTCCGTGTTGCAGGCGCTCGCCGACGACCAGCGGCTCACGATCGTCCGCGAGCTCGCGGCGCAGGGCGAAGCCGCGTGCGGCGCGATCGATCTCGACGTGTCGAAGGCCACGCGCTCCCACCACTTCAAGGTGCTGCGCGAGTCCGGCCTCACCCACACCCGGGTCGAGGGCACGCACCGGTGGGTCTCGCTCCGCCGCGACGACCTCGACTCGCGCTTCCCGGGCCTGCTCGACGCCCTCCTCGCCGCGCAGCCCGCGCGCTGACCGTCCGGCCGCGACCGACCGCCCGCAGCACGTGACGGCCTCCAGGCCACCGCGGCGTCCTGCGCGCCTCGCCGTGCTCGCGATCCTCGTCGCGTTCCTGGCCCTGCCGGGGACGGCGTCCGCCGCCGGCAACGTGCTCACGCCCTATCGCGACGCCGTGTCGTACGACGCGAACCTCACGACGACCACCGCGGACGGCCGCTCGTGGGCCGGCACCGAGACGATCATCATGCGCAACGCGAGCCCCGGGCCGATCGACCGGATCTGGCTGCGGCTGTGGGGCAACGGCCCGAAGGGCTGCACGCCGCGCGCCGTCACGGTGACCGCGCTCACCGGAGGTCGGAAGGGCCGGCTGCGCAAGGACTGTTCGGCGCTCGAGGTGCTCCTCCCGGCCGCACTGCATCCCGGCGCGCACGTCTCGCTCACGCTCACGCTCTCGATCACGGCACCACAGATCCAGGACCGCTTCGGCTCGGCCGAGGGCATCATGCTCTTCGGCAACGCCCTCCCCGTCGTCGCCCAACACGACCGTTCCGGCTGGCGTCTCCCGCTCTACTCCACCTACGGCGAGAGCTTCGTGAGTTCGTGGGCGCACTTCGCGCTCACGCTCCACCACCCTGCAGCCCTCCAGGTCGCGGCCTCGGGCTCCACGACCACCACGCCGGACCCGGTCGGCGGTACCGCCACGACCACCAGCGAGATCGACGCCCGCGACATGTTCTGGGCGATCGGGCCGATGGGCGAGGTCACGGTCACGACGCCACGCGGCACGGTCGTCCATGCCTGGTCCACCCCCGAGGCGCTCGGCGATCGCGAGGACGCCGCGACCGACGCCAGCAACGCGCTCCAGGCGATCGAGCGCCACCTTCCCGCCTACCCGTACCCGGAGTACGACGTGATCGTCGCGCGGATCGCCGCCGGTGGCGGCATGGAATACCCCGGGATCGTCATCACCGACGGCACCGACGACGTCACCCGGCACGAGACGGGCCACCAGTGGTTCTACGGCTGGGTCGGCGACGACGAGTTCCGCGAGCCGTGGATCGACGAGGGCCTCACCAGCTTCCTCGAATACACCTGGACCGGACTCGATCAGCCCGAGCCCACCTGCTACCGGTCCAGCGAGCTCCTGGAGAAGGGCCCGACGACCTTCGCCACCCACTCGATGGACTACTGGAACCGCCACGTGCGGCAGTACATCGTCGCCTACGACAACCCCGTGTGCGCACTCCGCGACGAGCAGCGGCTGCTCGGGAACGCCGGATTCACGAGGGTCATGCGCGGCATCGTCGTCGACCACGCGCAGGGCTTCCTCAGCGGCGTCGAGCTGCGCCGCGCGTTCCGGCGCGCCGGCGGGGCCGCCTCCGACGCGATCTGGAAACGCTGGGCGCTCGCGCCCGGCGGCTGAGGGCCCGGCGGCGACCGAGCCGCGCGCGCCTCAGCTCGTGGTCTTGGGCGTGAGCACCGTGTCGACGACGTTGATCACGCCGTTCGTGGCATCGATGTCCGAGTCGACGACGTGCGCCTTGCCCTGCGAGTTGCCCACGTAGACCTGGTCGCCCTTCTTGTCGACGCGCAGGCGCGTGCCCTGCAGCGTGGTGAGGAGTTCGCCGTCCTTGAGGTCCTTCGTGCCGTAGCGGCCCTTCACGATGTGGAACTTCAGGATGTTCGCGAGCTGGTCCTGCGACGAGGGCTGGAGAAGCGTGTCGAGCATCGTGCCGAGCTTCGCGAAGCCGTCGTTGTTCGGGGCGAACAACGTGTAGGGGCCGCCCCCGCCGAGCGTCGACTCGAGGTTGGCGGCGCCGAGCGCCGTGACGAAGTTCGTGAGGTCGGAGTCCTTGCCCGCGACCACCGGGATCGTCTCGCCCTTCTTCGCCTTGTGGCTCGGAGCCTGCGGCGGCTGTTTCGGGGTGCCCGTCCCGGTCGTGGCGGTCGGGTCGGTGGTGTCACCGGTAGAGGTGCTGCCGGAGCCGCCGCCGTCGTCGGGGGCGTTCGGGCTCGTCGGCACGGCGATCGGTGTCGTGGCATTCGCCGTCGTCCCGTCGTCCTTCTTGCCGCAGCCGGCGGCGAAGAACATCAGGACGATCGCCGCGGGCACGGCGGCGAGATGGCGTGAGCGCATGCTCGGGCTCCACTGGTGTTGCACGGGAAAGAAACCTAGGGGCGCGCGGGGCGGCGAGCGTGGGCATCCCGCCTACGCGGAGCGCCGCCGACGGGGCGCGGGCTTGGACCCATCCCTGGAGGGCGCGGACGCCCGGCCGCGCGGCCCCCGCGGGGGCCGTGGGTCAGGGCGTGGTGCTCATCCCGAGCTCGCGGGCGTACTGCTTGCGATACCGCTGCTGGGCGTCGAGCACGTTGATCACGTACTGGCGGGTCTCCGGGAACGGGATGTCGTCGGTCGAGAAGTCGTGCCCGGCAGCCCGTGCCTTCGCGACCCAGCGCTCGACGTTGCCCTCGCCGCCGTTGTAGGCGGCCAGGCCCATGACGACGTTCGCGTCGAACCGCTTCAGCAGATACCGCAGGTAGTACGTGCCGTACGAGATGTTGATCTGCGGCGTCGCGAGGTCGGACTGCTTGAATGCCGTGCCGCCCGAGCGGTGGGCGATGAACTCGGCCGTCTCAGGCGTGATCTGCATCAGCCCGACGGCCCCGGCCGACGACGTCCTCGGCACGTACCGCGTCTCCACGTAGATGACCGCCGCGATCAGCGACGGGTCGAGCCCCTTCTCCCGCGCCTGCTGACGGATCACGTCCTCGTGCCGCAACGGCAGTCCGAGCTCCTTCACCGCGTGCTTGACCTCGGGGTGCGCCAGCCAGTACCCACCACCGACGAGGATCACCGCAGCGGCCAGCCACACCGGCCAACGGCGCTGTCGACGCGGCGGAGGCCGGCGCCCCTGCCTGGACGGCGGCCGCTTGCCGGACCGCGGCTTGGCGGAGCCGGCCGTCCGTGATCGGGTGTTCGAAGCCACGGCCTCCTAGCTTGGCAGGCACGTCGGTCCGGGCGCTTCGGCGCGCCCGGAGTGCCTGCTCCTGCACGGAATCGGCCGCCCCGGAGCAGTCGGCACGGTACCGTCGAACGTCGCCGTTCCCCGCGCACCCCCGCGCACGGTCCGCGCCCGCACACCTTGCTTTCGCCGCATCGCCACCCCATCACCCTCCGACGCTCCATGCTCGTCGCCGGCACCGCCGTCGCGATCGTGGGTGGCTACGCCGCGTCGACGCACGTGACACCGGTCTCCGCGGACACCCAGGCCGACCGCGACGCCGCAGCCCGCGTGCGCGCGGCGATCGCCTCCGAGTCCAAGAAGATCGCGGCCACCTCCAGCGGCCTCAAGACCGCCGAGGCACGCCTCGCGAAACTCCAGGCCCGCGAGACCAAGTACCGCACGCAGTTCGTCGCGGCGCAGGACGACCTCGTCCGCGCCCGCGTCCGGCTCACCCGTCTCGAACAGCGCTCCGACCTCGCCAAGAAGACCCTCGGCAAGACGCTCGCCGCCGCCTACCGCCGCGGCACGCCGGATCTCGTCACGATCCTCGTCGAGGCCCACGGCATCCGCGACGCGACCGAACAGGTCCAGCTCGAACAGGCCGTCCAGCGCCAGAACTCCAACGCCCTCTCCGCCGTGCGCAGCGCCCGCAAGGACGCCGCCGCCGAGGAGAAGACGATGCAGGCCAAGGAAACGAAGTTCCAGTCGCTCGCGAAGGCCGCCGCCGCCGACCGCGATGCCGCGAACGCCGTCAAGACCGCCCTGCTCCGCCGCCAGGCCACGCAGCTCGCCGCCAAGAAGGGCAAGTCCGCGCAG
Source organism: Patulibacter sp. (assembly GCA_031119595.1). GTDB lineage: Bacteria > Actinomycetota > Thermoleophilia > Solirubrobacterales > Solirubrobacteraceae > JAGIBJ01. The sequence goes on from JAVHXX010000002.1 coordinate 15,757, forward strand.
CTCGCCACCCTCCAGGCCCGCATCCGCAAATCCGAGATGGCCCAGATCGCCGCGGCGAAGGCCGCCGCGAACGTCGGCGCGAACACCACCGAGGCGCCGAAGATCACCGGCACCAGCGACGCCGACGGCATCGTCGCCAAGGTCGTCGCCGCCGCCAACCAGATCGCCAGCACCCCCTACGTGTGGGGCGGCGGCCACGGCAGCTTCCAGAGCTCCGGCTACGACTGCTCCGGCTCCGTCAGCTACGCCCTCGCCGCCGGCGGCCTCCTCTCCTCCCCGCTCACCTCGGGTGGCCTCATGTCCTGGGGCCTCCCGGGCCCCGGGCAGCGGATCACCGTGTACGCGAACGCCGGGCACACCTACATGTACGTCGACGGGCGTCGCTACGACACCAGCGCGCTGTCGTCCGGCGGTACGCGCTGGACCTCCGCGCCGCGGTCGAACGCCGGGTTCGTGGCTCGGCATCCGGCCGGGCTGTAAGCGCCGGGACTCGCGCTGGGGGCGGATGGGTCGGGGGACCCATCCGCGGGAGTCACTCCAAAGGGGCGTCTTCTGGCCGTCCGAGGGGCGTTTTTGGCGGGTGAACCTCCCGCTCCGGATCCCCCGACCCATCCGCTGACCGCGGGGCGTTTCGGCTGTCACGTGCGGCCGGGTGCCGGGCCACGGACCCTGGGTGGCGACCGCGGCGCGGAGGTCCTCGCGTGCCGGCGGACGGTGCGGCCGGTCGGGCGCGACGTTCTAGAGGTGGGGCGAGCGGCCGGTGCGGCCCCAGAGTCGGGTGAGGGACGAGGCCAGTCGGGCGCGACGTTCCAGGTGTGGAACGAGGCCGGTCGGGTTTGACGTTCCGTGTGTGGGACGGGCCCGGAACGCAGTGGGGCGCGGCCGGCTGGTGCCTGCCGCGCCCCCGGGCGTTACTTCTTCTTGGCCTTCTTGCGCTTCTTCTTGGCCTTCGCCTGCGCCTTGGCCTTGAGCTCCTTGGCCTTCGCCTTGGCTTTGGCCTTCGCCTTGTCCTTCGCCTTCTCGGCCTTCTTCTTGGTCTTCGCCATGGGGTCCCTCCGAACGTGAAGCGCCGCCGATCCGGATCTCGGATCGCCGCTGGTGCGCGCTGGGTTGGCGGGTGATGCTAACGCCCTGTGAACGCGTGGTGCCCCATTCGGCACCCCGCGGCGGCCGCTCG
>JAVHXX010000002.1:17033-32781 GCA_031119595.1 Patulibacter sp.
CGGCTCGGGGTCTCGCGCCGCGCCCGCGCGATCAGGCTTGCGGCGCGATGCCGTCGAGCACCGCCGCGAGGCGGTCGCGGAGCTGGTCGACGGACCCGTCGTTGACGACGGCGTGGTCGGCCTGGGCGGCCTTCTCGTCCTGCGAGAGCTGGCGGGCGTCGCGCTCGGAGACGGCCGCGTGGCCGCGCGCCGCCGCGCGCTCGGTGCGGACGGCCTCGGGCGCGATGACGGCGATGGTCACGTCGTAGAGCGCGCCCATGCCGGCCTCGAAGAGGAGCGGCGTCTCGACGACCGCCACACGCGGGACGTCCGGGGTGGCGCCCGCAGCGGGCATCGGCGCGTCGCCCTCGGCCGGCGCGCCGGCGAGCCGGTTCGCGGCCTGGCGGAACTCGTGGATGCGCTGCCCGACCAGCGGCCAGATCACACCCTCGAGCCAGGTGCGCTCGTCGGGATCGGCGAAGACGTGCTTCGCGATCGCCTGACGGTCGATGGCGCCGGTCGAGTCGACGACGCCCTCACCCCAGCGCTCGGTGACGAGCGAGGCGAGTGGTTCGCCGCGATACAGCTCGTGGACGATGGCGTCCGCGGAGATGGTCGCGGCGCCGAGCTCACCGAGCAGGCCGAGGGCGGTCGATTTGCCCGCCCCCAGCCCGCCGGTGAGACCGACGAACGGGAGGGCGCCGCGGGCTGCGGCACCCATCCCGGGAGGTCCTAGGCCTCGTCGGCCGGCGTCTCGGCCTCGGGGGCCGGATCCGGAGCCGGAGCGTCCTCGGCGGACTCCTCGGCCGGAGCCTCCTCGGCAGCGGGCTCCTCGGTGGCCTCCGCAGCGGGAGCCTCCTCGGTCGCCTCGGCAGCCGGGGCGGCCTCGTCGATCTCGGCGTCCGGGATCGCGTCGATCTCGCCCTCGACCAGCTCGGTGCCGGCGTCGGCGGTGGCGACGGGCTCGTCGGCCGGGTAGCTCGAGGCGTAGTCCTCGGCGTTGTAGCCCTCGTCGGTGACCTCGTCGTACCCGTCCTCGAGGGTGCGGGTCGGGAGGACCTGGCCCTCGACGCGCTTCACGGACAGCGAGAGGCGACGACGCTCGTCGTCGATCTCGAGGACCTTGACCTTGACCGGATCGCCCGGGGCCACGACCTCACGCGGGTTCTCGACGTGGTGCGCCGCGAGCTCGGAGATGTGGACGAGGCCCTCGACGCCGTCGAGGATCTCGACGAACGCACCGAAGGTGACGACCTTGGTGACGACACCCTCGAGCTCGTCGCCCACGTTGTACGTGTCGACGACGCGCTGCCACGGATCCTCCTGGGTCTGCTTGAGACCGAGGGAGATGCGCTGGCGGTCGCGGTCGATGTCGAGCACCTTGACCTGGACCGTCTCACCGATGGAGAGCAGCTCGGACGGGTGGTTGACGTGCGACCAGGACAGCTCGCTGATGTGGATGAGACCGTCGATGCCGGCGAGGTCGACGAACGCGCCGAAGTCGACGATGTTCGAGATCTGACCCTCGACGACGTCGCCCGGGTGGAGGCGGTCCAGGATCTCCTGGCGCTGCTCCTTGCGCTCCTCCTCGAGGACCGCACGGCGGCTGAGGACGACGTTGTTGCGCTGACGGTTGAGCTCGATGACCCGGCACTCGATGGTGGTGCCCATGAACTCGTCGAGGTTGGCGACGCGGCGGATGTCGACGAGCGACGCCGGCAGGAAGCCACGGATGCCGAGGTCGAGGATGAGCCCGCCCTTGACGACCTCGATCACGTTGCCCTCGACGGCCTCGCCGGACTCGGCGGCGGCCTCGATGCGACGCCATGCCTTCTCGAAGCGCGCACGCTTCTTCGACATGATCAGGCGGCCGTCCTGGTCCTCCTTGATGAGGACGAGGGCGTCGACTTCCTCGCCGATCTCCACCTCGTCGCCCGGGGCGACGGACTTGCGGATCGAGAGCTCGTGCGAGGGGATGACGCCCTCGGACTTGTAGCCGATGTCGACGAGGACCTCGTCGTGGTCGATACGGACGACCTTGCCGGTGACGACGTCACCCTCCTTGAAGGGGGTGATGGTGGCCGCGTAGTTCGGAACAATCTGACCGTCGATCTCGAGCAGCAGGCCGTCGCTGCCCGGGACGACTGTGGCGTCAGGGGTCGTAGATTCAATGGTCTGGGTCATGAACCGTGAAGCGTAGCCCATGCGGGGCCTCGCGCGCGGTGCGCCATACCCCCGGAAAGCGGCGTGCCCACGGGGATTTCGGCCGACCGGCACGCAGCGCTCGTCCATCCGGCCGCGAGCGCGGTTGCAGCGGCCCACGGACGGGCCCCGCAACGCTACGGTGTGCCGAGGCACTGGGCTGATGAGCGGAGGACATGTCGTGCCGGACACCCCCGAGCCCACGGGCGCCCCAGACCCCGACCGTGCGGCCGTCCGCAGCGTCGTGTTCCACGACGACTACGAACTCTCGATCCTGCTCGAGGCCGACGGTCGACTGCGCGCGGTGCTCCACGCCGTCGGCGTCGACGGCATCGAACTCTTCACCCGCGGCAGCGCCACCGTGGTGAGCAACGCGCGCCACGGCGACGGCGGGGCGCAACGGGCCGACGAATGGGCGGAGCGCCTCGACCTCCTCCAGACGACGATGCAGCCGGTGCACTACCGGACCACCCCGCCGGGTGCGGAGTCCGGGCAGCCCGCGACCGTCGAGTGCATCGCGACCCCGATCCCGAACGCCGACGGGACCCTCGACTCGATCCTGCTCCAGGCGTACGACCGCACGACCGCCGAGCGCGCCCAGGCCGCGGCACGCGGCTACCAGGAGCAGCTCCGCGTGGCGCTCTCCGTGACCGCGATGGCCAGCTTCGCGCTCCAGCTCGACGTCCCGCGGATCACGGGCGACGACCGCCTGCCGGAGATCCTCGGCACCGACGTCGCCGCGGCGGTGCTCGCCGACGGCGTCGAGGGGCTGCTGTCGATGGCCGTCGCCGAGGACGTCGAACAGGTGCGGCGGGCCTTCGCGGTCGCCACGGCCGGTGGCCCGGACCTCGACGTCGAGTACCGCCTCCCCGGCAACCCGAAGACCGAGGGCGACGTCCGCTGGATCGGCATCCGCGGCCGCGTCGAGTTCGACGAGGCGACCGGTGAGCCCGTGCGCATGCTCGGGGTCGTCGAGGACCTCACCGACCGCCGCGCCGAGGAGGAGGCGCGGCTGCGCTGGCAGAAGCGCGACGCGATCGGCAGCCTCGCCGGCGGGGTCGCGCACGACTTCAACAACGTGATCACCGCCATCCTGAGCAACGCGTCGCTCGCCCAGCAGGAGCTGCGCATCGGCGCGTCCCCGGAGACCAGCCTCGCCGAGATCGCCCGCGGCGCCGAGCGCGCGTCGGGGATCGTGCAGCGGCTCCTCGCGTTCAGCCGCGAGGACGACGCCGGCACGGCGCCCGAGAGCACGCCGTTCGACCTCGGCGGTGTGGTCGCGGAAGCGTGTGGGCTCGTCGCGTCGAGCCTGCCGTCCGGCACCGAGATCCGCCGGTCGATCGCCCCTGACCTCCCGCCGGTGCTCGGGAGTGCGGGCGAGCTGCACCGGGTGATCGTGAACCTCCTCTCGAACGCCGGCGACGCGGTCGAGCGCGGCGGCATCGTCGAGATCTCGGTCGACGTCACGGCAGCCCCGACCCCCGCGATCGCCGGTTGGCCCGCGGGCGCCGGCGCGGTCCGGGTGCGGGTGCAGGACGACGGCCCGGGGATCCCGGCGTCGCAGCTCAGCCGGATCTTCGACCCGTTCTTCACGACGAAGCCGTCGGGGAAGGGCACCGGGCTCGGCCTCGCCGCCGCGCAGACGATCGTGCGCAACCACGGCGGCACGATCGATGCCGCGAACGCTCCGGGCGGCGGCGCCCGCTTCACGGTGTGCCTGCCCGCGCACGTCGTGAAGCCCAGCGCCGACGAGACCGCCGCGAACGCCGTCGCGGAGGCCGCCGAGGCCGACCGGCCCCGGATCGTGTTCGTCGACGACGAGCGGCCGCTGGCGCGGCTCGCCGAGCGCGCCCTCCCGGCCTACGGCTTCGCCGTCGAGATCCACACCGATCCGCGCGACGCCCTCGCGGCGATCCAGGCCGATCCGAGCGCGGTCGATGCGCTCGTGACCGACCTCTCGATGCCGCGCATGTCCGGGCTCGAGCTCGTGGAGCAGGTGCACCGGGTCCGACCGGACCTCCCGGTCGTGCTCAGTTCCGGCTTCCTCACCGCGGCCAACCGGCAGGACGCCGAACGGCTCGGGGTCGGCGCGATCCTGCCGAAGCCCTGCTCCATCGACGCGCTCGCGCTCGAGCTCTCCGTGCTGGTCGGCGCGGCGAAGCCCCGCAGCGCCTGACTCCGCGCGAGCAGCGCTACTTGGCCTCGAGCCAGGTCTTGCCGTAGCCCGAGTCGACCTCGAGCGGCGGCTCGAACGACCACAGGCCGGTCATCGCCTCCTCGACGATCGGACCGATCTCGGCGGCGAGGGCCTCGTCGCACTCGACGACGAGTTCGTCGTGCACGGTGAGGACGAGTTCGGCCTTCGTCCCGAACGGCGCGAGCGCCTGCTCCACGCGGAGCATCGCGAGCTTGAGGACGTCGGAGGCGGTGCCCTGGATCGGGGTGTTCGTGGCGAGGCGCTCGCCGAGCTGGCGCACCTGCCAGTTCCGGGCGCGGATCTCGGGGATCTGACGGCGGCGATGCCAGATCGTCTCCACGAACCCGTGTTCCTTGGCCTGGTCGACGGACGCGTCGATGAAACCGCGGATGCCCGGGAACTGCTCGAGGTAGGCGTCGATGATCTCCTGCGCCTCCTCACGGCCGATGTTCAGACGCTCGGCGAGGCCGTAGGCGGAGAGGCCGTAGACGATGCCGTAGTTGACCATCTTCGCCTTCGAGCGGTGCCCGCCGTCGAGCTCCTCCGGGGGCAGGCCGAAGACCTTCGCGGCGGTCGCGGTGTGGACGTCCTGTCCGGTGCGGAAGATCTCCTTGAGGGCGTCCTCGTCGGCGAGGTGGGCGAGGATCCGCAGCTCGATCTGGGAGTAGTCGGCGGAGAGCAGCACGCGCCCCTCCGGCGCGACGAAACACCCGCGGATCTCGCGACCGAGCGGCGTCCGCACGGGCACGTTCTGGAGGTTCGGGTTCGTCGACGACAACCGACCGGTGGCGGCGATCGCCTGCTCGAAGGTCGTGTGCAGTCGCGACTGTTCGTCGACGAGCTGCGGGAGCGGCTCGAGGTAGGTCTTCGTGAGCTGGTTGAGCTCGCGCCACCGCTCGATCTTCGGGACGATGTCGTGCTCGTCACGGATCTGCTGGAGCACGCGGGCGTCGGTGGAGAACCCGGTCTTGCCGCGGCGCTTCTTGCTGAGGCCGAGCTCCTCGAAGAGCACCTGCCCGAGCTGCTGCGGCGATCCGATCGTGAACTCGCGGCCCGCGTACGTGTAGATGTCCTGCTCGAGCTCGAGCGTCTCCTGCTTGACCTTCTCGGTGATCACCGCGAGCGCGGGCACGTCGAGGCGGACGCCGCGGAGCTCGAGGGCGCGCAGCACCGCGACGAGCGGCAGCTCCATGTCCTCCATGAGCGACGTCTGGCCGCGGTCCTCGATCCGGCCGCGCTGGAACTCGGCCAGGGCGAGCAGCCGCGCCGCCTCGTCGGCGAGCGGGTTGCCCGTCGCGGCCGCGATGCCGGCCTCGTCGAGGAGCTCCGCGAGCGGGTAGCCGCGGCGGGCGACATCGAGGATGTAGGCGCCCACGAGCGTGTCGTGGAAGAGGTTCGCCGGGACGATCCCGATCGACTTCGCGTCGTGGGCGACGACCGGCCGGTCGCCGAGGGCGTCGAAGATCTCCTGCTTGCTCGAGAGCGTGCCGACCACGACGCGCCCCTCCCCCGCCACCGCGAAACGGATCTCGCTCTCGATGGCGATGAGCTCGCCCTCGGCCACCTCGGGCGCGTGGATCACGAGGCCGACCGGACCGTCGCCCGGGAGCGTGCCGAGCGCGGCGATCCCGCCCTGGTCGACCTCGGCCTCGACCTTCACCGAGGCGGTGACGATCGCCTCCTCCTCGGCGGTGTCCTCGAGGAACTCCTCCATGCGGCGCAGCGGATCGCGCAGCTCCCAGCGCCGCAGCGATTCACGCGCGCGGCTGCGGTCGCCGATGTCGAGCAGGCTCTCCAGCTCCACGCCGACCGGCAGGTCCCGGTGCATCGTGGCGAGCTGCTTGGAGACGCGGGCGTCGTCGGCGTGGTTCGTGAGGTTCTCCTTGCGCTTCGCGCCGCTCACCTCGTCGATGCTCGCGAGGACGTTCTCGAGCGAGCCGAACTGCTGCAGCAGCGACGACGCGGTCTTGTCGCCGATCCCCGGGACGCCGGGGATGTTGTCGGAGGTGTCGCCCTTGAGGCCCCAGAGATCCGGGATGAGCTCGGGCCCGACGCCGTAGCGCTCGAGGACCGCAGCAGCGTCGTAGCGCTTCGTGTCCGTGATGCCGCGGCCGGTGGCGAGGACCGTCACGAGACCGTCGTCGACGAGCTGGAATGCGTCCCGGTCGCCGGTGACGATCGTCGTCTTGATCCCGGCCGCCCGGGCGATGTCCGCGAGCGATGCGATCACGTCGTCGGCCTCGTAGCCCTCCATCGAGAGGTTCCGGTAGCCGAGCGCCTCGACCATGTCCGGGATGTGTTCCCACTGCTCCTTCAGGAGATCCGGGCGACTCGCGCGGCCCGCCTTGTACTCCGCATGGACGTCCTTGCGGCCGGAGTGGCCGCGGTCCCAGACCACGACCGTCGGCTCGTCGCCGTGCTCGGAGATCAGCTTCACGAGCATCGAGGCGAACCCGAAGATCGCGTTCGTCGGCTCGCCGTGCGACGTGGCGATCGATTCCGGGAGGGCGAAGAACGCCCGGTACACGAGCGAGCTGCCGTCGATCAGGCGCAGCGAACGGGGAGCATCGGTCACGGGATCGGAGCCTACGCGGGCCGGCGGTCGCGCGGAGCGGCGCCGCCGGACACCCCGCTCCGTCCGGAGAACCGCACCCGTCGGGCGCCTGGCTCAGCCGACGTAGGCGGCGCGCTCGCCCTCGGTGAAGGCCCGCTTGCCGCGTGCCTTGGCATCCCAGGCGACGAGCACGCAGCTGCCCGTCGCGGCGACGGTGCCGTCGAGGTGCCGGAGTTCGTGGGCCACGACGAGGCTCGAGGTGCCGAGGGTCAGCGGCCGGCAGGCCGCGATCACCTGGGTGTGGGTGGAGTCGACCTCGCGGCGGTAGTCGAGTTCGACGCGGGCGAGCACCCAGGCCTGCCAGCGCTCGAGGTCGGCAGGCCGCACCGCGTTGAGCCACGCCACGCGTGCCTGCTCCAGGAGCACGTGGTAGACGGCCTGGTTGAGATGCCCGAGCCGGTCGAAGTCGGACCAGCGCAGGTCGCAGGTGATCGAGAACTCGGGGGCGTCCGGGAGATCCATGGCGGTGGAGGTTGCCAGGGCGCGCTCTCCGAATGTTGGTTGCTCAGGCTGCGTCGGACAAAAGCGAGTCGAGCAGTTGCTCGCTGTATTCAACTTCGCGCCCGCCGGAGTCTCCGTCCGGATCCAAACGCACCCGAAGCAAACGGCTCCCACCTGGAGCGAGATTCCCGCGATCCTCGACGACCAGAGCGTGTACGCGCCGGCCGCGGACGTTCAGCGTGGCGGTTTCACCAACCTGGATGTGTGCGCCTCGCCCCATCGTCAGATCGTACTACCAGGGTGCTGTGCCCACCAGCTTCTTGATCTCGGTACGCATAACCGAGTCGAACGCCGTCGCAAGAACGTTCAGATTTGTCTGCCACACGCTGTTCTGTGCCCGCGATGGAGTCGTTCCCCTGATGGTCGCAATGTCACTCGGACTCATCTGGGGAGCGTCGTGAGCAACGGAATTTCTCCAGACCATCAACTCTTCGAGCTTCTTCTGGCGCTCTTCCAGCCCGCCGTCCGATGTCTTCAGCGTCGGCCAGAAATCAAGGTCGAAACGCCCGAAGTCGGCCCCCAATGCGCCTGCGCGCGCATTGCCGCGATCGAGTTGGCGGTCACGCGTGAGTTCTGCGGCAAGCAGGCTCTGCAGGTTCGGCGGCGCGCCAGCAACGACCGCTTGCCCGCACTCGGAATGAAGGTCGCGACAGAACCCCTGAAACTGCCCCGCTAGCGCGACCACGTATCCCCGGTTCAGTTCCGTCGTGCCCCATTTCCGTCCAGGCTTGTCGCCAGCGACAGCCACTCGCGCCGTCTCCAGACGGGACAGTCCTGCGGCGCGCGCACCGCGCCATGTCTGGAGCGCTCGCGAACGGGGAACAGACACCCGGAGATCTTTAACGACTCGAGCTCTCGCGCGCAACGGACAGGAGCCCATGGCGAGCGGATGCCGCGGGAGCCGCGGGTTAGGCTTGGCGTGTGCTCCCGTTTCTCGTCCGCGCACCGGTTCGATGAAGGTCTCGCTGCTCGGGTACGGCCTGGCCGGCCGGGTCTTCCATGCCCCGCTCATCGCGGCGACCGACGGCCTCGAGCTCGCGACGATCGTCGTCGGTGACGAGACGCGCGCGACGCAGGCCCGGGAGGCGTTCCCGGAGGCCCTCGTCACGCCGGAGTCCGACGCCGCCTGGGACGCCGACGTCGTCGTGGTCGCCACCCCGAATCGCTTCCACGTGTCGTACGCGCACGAGGCGCTCGCGCGCGGCGTGCCCGCGGTGATCGACAAGCCGCTCGGCGCCACGCAGGCCGAGGTCGAGGGACTGCTCGCCGACCTCGACCGGATCGGCGGCCGGCTGACGGTCTTCCAGAACCGCCGCTGGGACGGCGACTTCCTCACCGCGCGGCGGCTCGTCGCGGAGCACGCCCTCGGCCCGGTCCTCCGGCTCACGTCGCGCTTCGTGCGGTACCGCCCCGAGATCAAGGACGGCTGGCGTGAGGCCGGCGATCCCCGCGACGGTGGCGGTCAGCTACTCGACCTCGGCAGCCACCTCATCGACCAGGCGCTGCTCCTGCTCGGGCCGGCGCGCCGGGTCTACGCGGAGATCGACCGTGCTCGCCCCGGTGCCCGCGCCGACGACGACGTCTTCCTCGCGGTCGAGCACGAGGCAGGCGCGCGGTCGCACCTGTCGATGAGCGCGGTGGCGCCGGTGCCGGCGCCACGCCTCGAACTGAGTGGCCTGCGCGGCGGATTCCGGACCGAGCAGCTCGACGTCCAGGAGGCCCAGCTGAAGCTCGGGCTCGGCCCGGCGGCACCGTCGTACGGACTGAACCCGCCCGGACAGCGTTTCGACGCCACCGGCATCCACGAGGAGCCCGTCGACCGCGGCGCCTATCCGGCGTTCTACGAAGGCGTCCGCGCGTGGGTCGCGGGTGAGGCGCCGGCGCCGGTCGACCCGCACGACAGCCGCGCCGTCTTCGCCGTGATGGAGGCCGCACGACGCAGTGCGGCGTCCGGGCAGGTCGTCCCGATCGAGCGAACTCCGGGCGCGCACTGACCTGACGGGCATACGCTGGAACTCCCTCCAGATGGTCGCGGCGGACGGAGCCTTGTCCTGCGTATGCTCACAGGGTTGTGAGTAGACCTAGCGCCCAGTACTCGGTCGTTCTTCGCGTGGAGATCGACGACTCGCCCGGAGCGGTCACGCGTCTCGTAGACGCGATCGCTGCCTGCGAGGGCGAGGTCGTACAGAACGACGTGGTCTCCGCCGAGCGCGGGCGTTCCGTCCGCGACGTCGTCGTCAACGCGAGCAGCTCCGAGCACCAGCAGCAGCTCCGCGACCTCCTCGACGCCTTCGAGGACGTGCGCGTGCTCGGGCTCACCGACCGCACCTTCGCGCTGCACCACGGCGGCAAGATCACCACCGAGCCGGCCGCCCCGCTCCGCACCCGCGACGACCTCGCCATGGCCTACACGCCGGGCGTCGCCCGCGTGTGCACCGCGATCAACAAGGACAAGGCGAAGGCCTTCGACTACACGATCAAGCGCAACACGGTCGCGGTCGTCTCCGACGGCACCGCCGTGCTGGGCCTGGGTGATATCGGCCCCGAGGCCGCGATGCCCGTGATGGAGGGCAAGGCCGTCCTCTTCAAGGAGTTCGCCGACGTCGACGCGTTCCCGATCTGCCTCGACACGAAGGACACCGAGGAGATCATCCGCACGGTGAAGCTGATGGCTCCGACCTTCGGCGGCATCAACCTCGAGGACATCTCCGCCCCGCGCTGCTTCGAGATCGAGGACCGCCTCAAGGCCGAGCTCGACATCCCCGTCTTCCACGACGACCAGCACGGCACCGCGATCGTCACGCTCGCCGCCGTCTACAACTCGCTCAAGCTCATCGACAAGCGCATCGAGGACCTCCGCGTCCTGTGCGTCGGGATCGGCGCCGCCGGCGTCGCGGTGACGAAGATCCTCATGCGGGCCGGCGTCCGCGACGTGATCGGCTGCGACACGAAGGGCGCGCTCAGCACCACCCGTGCCGACTACCTCGACGGGTCGATGAACCCGATGAAGCGCTGGTACGCGGAGAACAGCAACCCCGGCAAGATCCTCGGCGCCCCGAAGGACGTCATCGACGACATCGACCTCTTCATCGGGCTCTCCGGCCCGGGCGTGATCGAGGCCGAGGACCTGAAGAAGATGGCCCGCGACGCGATGGTGTTCGCGATGTCGAACCCGGACCCGGAGGTCTCCCCGGAGGCCGCGGCCCCATACGTGCGCATCATGGCCACGGGTCGGTCCGACTACCCGAACCAGATCAACAACGTCCTCGCCTTCCCCGGCATCTTCCGCGGCGCCCTCGACGTGCGCGCGCGTTCGATCACCGAGGAGATGAAGATCGCTGCGGCCCGCGCCATCGCCGACGCCGTTCCCGCGGACCAGCTCCGCGAGGACTTCATCATCCCGTCGGTCTTCGACCGTGAGGTCGCCCCGGCGGTCGCCGCCGCGGTCGCCCACGAGGCCGACCTCCAGAACAGTTCCCGCAACCAGCTCGACGACTTCGAGCCGGGCCACGGCGGGCCGGGCGGCATCCAGCCCGCCCTCTCGCCGAGCCGGTAGGGCGCGGCCGTGCGGATCACCGTCACCGGCGCGACCGGCGGCATCGGTTCGCTCCTCGTCTCCGCGCTGCTCGAGCGCGGAGACGACGTCACGGTCCTGAGCCGCAGCGCCGCATCCGCGCGCGAGAAGCTCGGCGACGGGATCACCGCGGTCGAGTGGGATCCGTCCGCCGGCCCGGCCCCCGCGTCGGCGCTCGAGGGTCGTGACGCCGTCGTGAACCTCGCCGGCGAATCGGTCGACCAGCGCTGGACCGACGACGCCAAGGCGCGGATCCTCGGGTCACGCGTCGACGGCACCCGGCACCTCGTCGACGGCCTCCGTGCGCTCGACGCCGACGCCCGTCCCGTGACGCTCGTCTCGGGCTCGGCCGCCGGGATCTACGGCGACCGCCGCGACCCCATCGACGAATCCGCCGGGCCCGGCGAGGGATTCCTCCCGACGGTCGCGACCGCCTGGGAGGCCGAGGCCCACAAGGCCGAGGACCTCGGCCTGCGCGTGGTGCTCATCCGCACCGGTGACGTCCTCATGGAGGGCAGCGGCGTCCTCCCCACGCTCGCGAAGATCACGAAGCTCGGCGTGTCCGGGCCGCTCGGTGGCGGCCGGCAGCCGTTCCCGTGGATCCACGTGGTCGACGAGGTCGGCCTGATCCTCCACGCGATCGACAGCCACCGCGCGCACGGACCGATCAACGCCGTCGCCCCCGGGCTCGTGACGCAGGGCCAGTTCGCCCGCTGCCTCGGCAAGGTGCTGCACCGGCCGGCGTTCGCGCCGGCCCCGACGTTCGCGGTGAAGCTGATCGTCGGCGACATGGCCGAGCTGATCCTCGAAGGCGCCGCCGCGCAGCCGGCCGCAGCCCGCGACCTCGGCTACACCTTCGCGTTCCCCGAGCTGCAGAGCGCGCTCGAGGATCTCCTCACGGCCTGAGGGCAGCGAGGTCCACGACCCGTCGCCGCGGACCCGGCGCCGCGGACGGGGCGCCGCGGACGGGGCGCCGTCTAGCGCCGACGGATCCAGCGGCCGCCGCGGAGCTCGAAGAGCTCCGTGTGACCGAGGGTGACGTCATCGTCGGCGTTCGACGGGAGATCCGGGTCGCTCGGAGACGCTTTTGCGAGCGCGGTCGCGAAGGCGGCGCGATCGATCGTCTTGCCGGGCTGGCGGGCGGCGAGCGACAGGATCCGCTCGGCGGCGCGGTAGCCCGCGATCACCGCGTCACCCCGGTCGCGGCCGAAGAGCTGCTGCTCCTTCGCGCGGATCTGGAGATCGACGGCGTCCGCGTCGCTGGCGAGGTCGCGGCGCAGCTCGTAGGTCGGTGCACCGGACCGGCCCTTGCCCAGCACGGCGGGGTCGAATTCGCGGTCGGCCCCGTCGACGGCCAGGCCGGCGGCCCGGACCTTCGAGAGGACCGCGGCCGCGTCGCCGGTGGGGTTGGTCTCGGTGGGATCGATGACGACGACGACGGGCTTGCTGCGGTCGACCTTCGCGGCATCGACGACGTGGCCGCCGATCGCCTCCGCGATCCGCGCGGCGATGCGCTCGGCATCGGGGATCTCGGACGACGGATTCGTCAGCGCGGGACTCGTCGAGGGGACGGGGTTGTCCGTGCCCTTCTTCTCGTTCTGGGCGATCGCGGCCTGGCGGAGCTCGACGGCGGCCTTGGCACGGCCGACCGCAGCCTTCGCGAGGCTCGCGCGGTACGTCGTCGTGATCGGGACGACCTGGGCGCCGTGGAGCGCGCCGATCGATGCGGCGTGCTCGCCGAGCAGCGTGTCGGGCTCGACCCCTCGGAGCGCGTAGTTGGCGCCGGACGGTTGGTAGCGGTCGGGCTCGCCGGGTGCCTCGGGGGCGGTGAGGCCGACCATGCCGGAGCCGAACTGGAGGAGCGACAGCTGGCCGCCGTTGAACTGCGGCGCGGCGAGCCCGAGCTCGGGCGCGTTGTAGACGCCGAGCACGGCGAGGGCCCGGGAGTCGCGGATGATCCGGCCGGCGCCGATGCCGGCGGACACGAGGTTGCCGTCGCGCTGGACCGTCGGGACGACGGCGACCGAGATCGCACGCGGCCCGACGAGGCCGTTGCGCTGGGCGATCGCGAGCTTCACGCCGTCGGTGAGGCCCTCGATCCGCTTGGCCCAGGGACCCTGCGGGTCACCCGCCACGTAGATGACGGAGATCGGGCGGTGCGCCGGGCGTCCGCCGATGGCGCTGCTGCCGCAGGCGGCGAGGGCGATCGACGTGAAGAGCGCGGCCGTGACGGCCGCGGCTCCGCGGGTCGTCACCCGAGGTCGGAGCTCTGGCGAAGCTGCTGGCCGACCGTGCGGACGGCGGTGGCGGCGAGCACGATCACGAAGGCGATGATGCCCGCGTCACGTGCGGCGAAGTGCAGAGCCCACAGCACGATCCAAAGGACCAGGGCCAGAGTGGAAGTGACGATGAGTCCCATGGCTGCGGATCCTACCGATCCAGGCCTGCGGCAAGCTCCTCGACGGCTGCACGGACCGCGTTCACCGGGTCCGGGCCGCCCGCGAGGCGCACGAGCATGCTGCCGACGATGACGCCGTCGGCGCCGGCATCGGCCGCCGCACGGGCCTGTTCGCCGGTGCTGATGCCGAACCCGAGGGCCACCGGCACGTCGGTGGCACGTTGGGCCCGCTCGATGACGGTCGCGTAGCCGGCGGCGCCCTGACGCTCCCCGGTGATGCCGTTCACGGACACCGTGTAGAGGAAGCCGCGCGCCCGGCCACCGACGAGGCCGAGGCGGTCGTCGGGCGTGGTCGGGGCGATGAGCGGCACGACCGCCAGACCGACGCGGTCGGCCTCCTCGAGCAGGGCGCCCGCCTCCTCCGGAGGGAGGTCAGGGACGATCACGCCGCTCGCGCCGGATTCGACGAGCCGCGCGCAGAAGGCATCGACGCCACGCGCCTGCATGATGTTCGCGTAGGTCATGATCACGACCGGGAGGCGCTCGGAGAGCTCCTTGCACACGCCGAGGATCGCGTCGAAGGTGGCGCCGGCCGCGAGGGCGACGGTGCCGGCGGCCTGGATGACCGGGCCGTCCGCGAGCGGGTCGCTGTAGGGGATGCCGAGCTCGATGAGGTCGGCGCCGCCGTCGGCGCACGCCTTCCCGATCTCGGCGGACGTGGCGATGGTCGGGAACCCGCCCATCAGGTACGGCATGAGCGCGGCGCGGCCGCGGGCTCCGCGGATCGCGTCCTCGATGCGCTGGGCGCCGGCGTTCGCCGGCCGCGCCTCCGTCCGGTCAGCCACGCGCGACCACCTCCGCGATGTCCTTGTCGCCGCGCCCGGAGAGGCACAGCACGTCGAGGGTCGAGGTGTCCTTCGGGCCGTCGAACACGTACGCGAAGGCGTGCGCGGTCTCGAGCGCGGGAATGATCCCCTCGAGCCGGGCAACCTCCTTGAAGGCGGCGACGGCCTGCTCGTCCTTCACGGCCACGTACTGCGCGCGGCCGCTGTCGCGGAGCCACGCGTGCTCGGGACCGGTGCCGGGATAGTCGAGGCCGGCGGAGATCGAGTGCGCCTCGAGGATCTGGCCCTCGTCGTCCTGCATGATCGCCGAGAGCGAGCCGTGCAGGATGCCGGGACGACCGCCGACGGTGAGCGGGGCACCGTGCCGCGGCGTGTCGATGCCGTCGCCGGCCGCTTCGACCCCGACGAGGGCGACCTCCGGATCGTCGACGAAGCCGGCGAACATGCCGATCGCGTTCGAGCCGCCACCGATGCACGCGAGGACGCGGTCGGGCAGGCGGCCGGCCTTCTCGAGGATCTGCGCGCGGGACTCGTCGCCGATGCGGCGCTGGAGCGCCTTGACGATCGCCGGGTACGGGGCAGGGCCGACGGCCGAGCCGAGGATGTAGTGGGTGTCGCCGACGTTGGTGACCCAGTCGCGGATCGCCGCGGACACGGCCTCCTTGAGGGTGCGGGTGCCGTCTTCGACGGGCCGTACCTCGGTGCCGAGCATCTCCATGCGGACCACGTTGGGCGACTGACGACGGATGTCCTCGGCGCCCATGTAGACGATGCACTCGAGCCCGAGCAACGCGCAGGCGGTGGCGCTCGCCACGCCGTGCGAACCGGCGCCGGTCTCGGCGATCATGCGCGTCTTCCCCATGCGCTTGGCGAGCAGGGCCTGGCCGAGGGCGTTGTTGATCTTGTGCGACCCCGTGTGCATGAGGTCCTCACGCTTGAGCCACACCTCGTGGCCGACGACCTCGGAGATGCGCTGCGCGAGATACAGCGGCGTCGGACGGCCGCCGTAGTCGGCGAGGAGTCCGTCGAGTTCGGCGGTGAACGCCGGGTCGGCCGAGGCCGCGATCCACGCCTGCTCGAGTTCGTCGAGGGCGGGGATCAGGGTCTCGGGGACGTACCGGCCCCCGTAGGGCCCGAAGCGGTCGGGCAGGCGTCGTTCGGTCTGCGGTTCGGCCATGGCTTCGGGTCCCTCGGGGGTGCGTCAGTACGTGGGAGCGGGTGCGGGAACGCCCGGTCTAGCGGTCGCGGTCGTCGTTCTCGGGGCGACCGCGGTCGTCGAACGGCCGCGGGCGACCCGGGCCGCCGCGCGGACGCTGGCCGCCGGGGCGACCCTTGTCGCGGAAGCCGCCGCCACCGGGACGGTCACGGTCGCCACGCGGACCGCCGAAGCCGCCGCCGCGCGGGCCGCGGTCATCACGATCACGGAACCCACCACCGC
>JAVHXX010000266.1:0-1983 GCA_031119595.1 Patulibacter sp.
CGCTCGCGCCCGGCAAGCGGGCGGTGTTCAAGGTGCGGGTGCGCGTCGCCGCGCGTGCGAAGAAGGGCTTCATCGTGAACCGCGCCTTCGCCGACGCCGAGAACGCCTCCGCGCAGAACGCCAGCGTGACGTCGCAGGTCATCACCGACGGCAAGGTCAGCCCGGCCGCCGTCCACGGATTCACGGGGTGATCGATCGATGATGCCCGCCACCACGCACCGCCACCTCCGCGCACTGCTCGCCGCGGCCGCGTGCCTGCTCGCGCTCGCCGCGGTCCTCGTCGCCGCGCCGGCCCGGGCCCTCGCCGACGGCACCGTCCAGGTCGGCGACCCCGCGGCCCCGACCTCGTCGCTCTCCTACCTCGCGCAGATCGTCTACGACGGTCCGCTGCGCGCCGGCCCGTCCGAGTCGGCCGCGGTCACCGGAGCGGTGTCGACGAAGACCCACTGGGGTGGCCAGACCCAGCTCCTCGTGCTCGGCAGCGCCCGCACGGGTGGCGATCTCTGGCTGAACGTGCGCGTCGACGGCCGCCCCAACGGGCACAACGGCTGGATCTCCGGTGCGCTCGCCCAGGTCACGACGACGGGCTACCGGATCGAGGTCAGCCGGGCGAGCAAGAGCCTGAGGCTCTTCAACGGCGGCCGCCAGATCAAGTCGATCAAGGTCGTCGTCGGCGCCCCGGGCACGCCGACCCCGGCCGGGAGCTTCGCGATCGCGGACAAGCTCCAGGTCACCGACACGAACAACTTCCTGGGCAGCTGGGTCCTTCCGCTGACCGCCTATTCCGACATCCTCCGCACCTTCGACGGCGGCCAGGGGCAGATCGCCCTCCACGGCCGCGGTGGCGCGAGCCTCAAGGTGCCGGTCGGCAAGGCCGCCTCGCACGGCTGCGTCCGCATCGAGAACACGAACATCAACCGCATCGCGGCGCTCGTGCCCACGGGCACGCCGGTCAACATCTCCTAGCCGGCGGCCGCGGCCGGCACGGTGCGCGGCCTCGGGGCCGCCGTCGAAGAGCGGCCGTTTCCAGGGCGTTTCGGGCACATCCGTCCGGATACCGGCGGTCGCCTGTGTGGCGCGTGTCCATTTGTAACGCGGCGGTGTGACAGCTAGCATCGCGCCCCCTACCGGTGTTCCCCTCCGGTCGCCTCCGCGGCGACGCGACCACCGACACGTCACCCACGCCCTCAGGGAGTCCTGTGTCCAACCTGTCCCGCCGCCCGTCTCCGGGCTCAACCGGTCGTGCGCTCGCAGCCGCGGCGCTCACGCTCGGCGGTGCCGCTGCCGTGCCGGCCGTCGCCCACGCGGACGCGCCCGCGATCCGCGCGATCGTCACCCACACCGCCACGTCCACCCCGGACGTGCCGTCCGTCGTGACGATCGTGCTCCACAACGACGGTCCCACGGCGTACGACCCGACGGCGTCGTCGTTCGCGTCCTCGACCGCGGTCGACTGGGACGTCGACTCGACCTCCGGCGTGACCACCCTCTCCGCGAGCTACCGCTCCGCCTTCGGCTGGTCGTGCACCGGCGGCGACTACGGCGGGAGCTTCACGCCGACCGCCGGCCACTGCGACCTCCAGCACCCGCTGCCCGCCGGTGCCACGTCGCTGCCGATCGAGATCGAGGTCCGTCCGGTCGGCGACGTGAGCAGCGCGAAGGCCACGTTCGACCTCGTCGCCGGCACGTCGCTGCGTTCGGCCGAGCCGCTCGGCGCACCGACGAACGTCTTCTACCCGGTCGACGGCGCCGTCGCCCGAGACGCGGGCGCGCTGTCCGAGGGCAGCGACGTCGATCTCGCGTGGACCGGGAAGGGCATCGACGACATCCCGCGTCCCGTGAAGATCACCGGCGGCGCCGAGCCGGCCGCGATCACGGGCGACCAGGCCTCGACGGTCTCGTTCGCCGTCTCGTCCGGCGGCGCGATCTCGACCGGCCCGTCCGCGTCGATGGCGAAGGCGACGCGCTCGATGCCGAAACTCA
>JAVHXX010000266.1:1993-6401 GCA_031119595.1 Patulibacter sp.
GATCGGGTCCGTTCCGAGCGGCCGCGCGTTCAACGGCTACTCGCCGGCCTTCCCGCAGGCCGAGGTCGCCCTCACGGTTCCCGCCGACCAGTTCACCCTCGACTCGCTCGAGTGGATCCAGCCGGTCCCGGAGACGATCACGCAGACCACCGACGATCGCCGCCGGGGCACGGGCTCCCGTGTGGAGGAGCAGCCGGCCGGCGACACGCCGACGGCCTACGACGAGGTCCACGTCGACCCCCAGCTGATCACGCAGCAGGGCGACACCTACTACGTGCAGTTCCCGGTCGGCTACCGCTTCCTCCCGGACAACCCCACGCGATTCGTCGCGACGGTGCACCTGAAGCCCGGTCTCACCGAGGGCACGATCATCGGCGAGGCGAACCACTCGCCCGACCCGGCCATGATCTCCGAGGGCCGCTCGCGCCTGAGCGGTCCGGACGCGACCCAGCTCTCGGTCACGATTCGCCGCTCGGTCGTCGTGCCGACCCCGACGCCCACGCCGACCCCGGTCCCGACGCCCACGCCGGCTCCCACGCCGACCCCGACGCCGACGCCTGCCCCGGTCGTGACGCCCACGCCGACGCCGGCTCCGCAGGGCGCCGTCCTCGGCACGAGCGCCTCCGTGGTGCTCGTCGGCAAGGCGACCTTCGCGAAGCACACGATCCACGTGGGCCAGCAGACGACCCTCAAGCTCACCGTCACGAACAAGGGCACCGCCACGTCGACCTCCGGGCTCGTGTGCGCGAAGCTCTCGTCCGCGCTCGTGATCCTCAAGGTCCCGAAGGGCGTCACCACGAAGGGCGCCGTCGTGTGTGCGAAGCGCCGCGCCCTCGACGCCGGCGACACCCTCACCGCCGCGACGGGCATCGTGGTGCGCGGCGTCACCGCCACGCCCTCGGCGACCGCCCGTGACGGCGCCGCCGACGGCGTCGCCCTCGTCGGCGACCAGCTGCAGGTGATCACGAACGCCCCGCGCGCAGGCGGCGTCACCGGCTGACCTGCCCCGATGGGCGCCCGTCTGCGGGCGGGCGCCTATCGTCCGGTGCAGACCCGCTTCCCCAAGGGAGTTCCCATGGCAGACGACCGCACCGACGACGACGCCCTCGAGGGCACCAGCGAGCCCACGCTGAGCACCGACGAGGTCGGCAGCGCGCGCGCCGAGGCCGGCGCCCGCGACCTGGTCGGCGCCGAGACCGACGACGCCCGCGCGAGCCTCGACGGCGCCTACGACGACGATGACGTCGTCGATCCCGCCGACGCCGCCGTGATCGAGGCCGGCGGCGGGGTCGCCGAGGGCTTCGAGCAGTCCGAGGCCGCGCTCATCGAGCACGCCACCGACAGCGAGGGCAGCACCCGCGACATCCTCTTCGACGCCATCGACGAGGAGGCCGACGACGCCGATCCGGACGTCTACGGCGACGCCGACGACGTGGCCGGCCTCGGCGACGACGACTGACCTCGCGCGGCGACCCGGGCGGCGACCCGGGCGGGGCCCGGGTCGCCCGGTCGAGCCCCGGAATGCGGCGTACCGATCGTCGCAGCGCGGGCGTCTGCCGGGCCGCCTACAGTGCACGTGGTTCTACTCCCAAGAGGCACCCCGATGGTTCCCTTCGACGAAACCCCCGAGTACGAAGAAGACGACGACGACCTGCCCGTCCCCGACCTGAGCGCCCTGCTCGGCGGCGGCGGTGGCGACGATGACGGCGCGCCCGAGGAGGATCGCCTCGCGACCGACTCGCTCGACGCCCTCCGCGACGACGAGCTCAGCGGTGAGGACGGCGAGGCGCCGATCGACCCCGCCAAGGCCGCGATCATCGAGGCCACCGGTGAGGACGACGACGATGACGACATCGAGGACCTCGAGGAGCTCGAGCGCGACGGCTTCGGCCGCGAGCGCGACTTCGGCTTCGACTCGATCGACGACGAGGACGACGAAGAAGACGACGACTACGACTTCGACGACGAGTAGCCCGTCGCCGAAGTCGAAGCCGGCAGGCGCCTAGGCCGCGTTCTTCGCGCGGCCGCGCCGCGTCTCGATGATCTCCCGCTGCCGGCGCACCGCGTCGGTCACGAGCGGGGAGTGGGCGATCGCCCAGAGCACGGCGTCGTTGATCGGCTTCGCGATGCCGGTGAGCGGCCGGACCACGTCGACGAAGAGCACCACGCGCTCGCCCGTGGTGTCGTTCCACACCTCGTGCTCGTAGGTGTCGTCGAAGACCATGCTCTTCCCCGGCAACCAGTGCCGGATCTCCTGGTCGACCCGGATCCGCGAGCGGTCCGCCGGGTCCGGGACGACGAGCCCGAGGTGGTACCGCAGCACGCCCTTGTAGGGCCCGCGGTGCGGCGGGATGTGCTTGCCCGGCGCGAGGATCGAGAACATCGCGGTCTTCATGCCGGGGATGCTGCGCAGCAGCTCGGCGGTGCGCGGGCACTCGGCGAGGTGTTCGGGCACCTCGTGCCCGAACCCGAACAGGAAGTACGTCTTCCAGCGGTCGTCGTCACTGAGCGACTTCTGGTCGGTCGAGACCTCCTGGAAGGCCGGGATCGATTCGCGGTCGCCGAGGACGGCCTCGAGTTCGTCGCGGATCTCCGTCCAGTGGGCCTCGATCTCCTCGATCCACGGAAACTGCGCGTCGTCGTAGAAGGGCGTGTCGCCGACGGGTGAGTGGCGGCCGATCCAGCGCTCGATCGGCGCGACGAGGTGGCGGCCGGTCTTCGTGGAGAGCTCGACGAGCTGGGCGCGGCGGTCGGGGCGCTTTCGGCGGCGCTGGGGAGCCGGGCCACGCGCGAGGTCGCGTTCGTGGGCGGGCAGGGTCGCCGGTTGGCTTCCAGCGTGATCGAGCAGTGTCATCGACGCGGTCCTCTCTCCATCGAAAGGGGGTGGGCGGTGCTCGCGACGCTACGACGACCGGTTCATCGATCTGAGGGCCGATCGCGCCAGGATGAAGGGAAACCTCATATGGGGACTGGCTGAGTGCTGGCTCCGGTCTACGGCTGCGTAGGCACGCGGTGAGCGCTGTCCTACGCAGAATTGCGCTGGCGGCCTTGCCCGTCGGTCGGTGGGTTGGTTTCGTTGCGCGCGTGTCCCCTGCCGCTGCCTTGCCACCCGCCCCTCGGTCTCCGCGTCTCCTGCTCCTGTTGCTCGCGGTGGTGTTCGCCGCGCCGGCCGGCCTCGTGGGCCTACTCGCCTCCCCCACGGCCGCGCTTGCCGACTCGGCGCCGGTCGTGTACCCGATCCCCGGGTCGGAACCGTCCGTCGGCGATGCGATCGTGACCGATCCCGCGGGGCAGGTCTGGTTCACGACCGACGACACCAACGTCGTGAACGCCCACCCGCAGCCACGGATCGGTCGCCTGGACCCCGCGAATGCCACGGCGGGCGGGTCGACCGGGTTCTCGCTCTTCCCGACGCCCGCCGTGGGCTCCTCGTGCTGTGCCACGTACGTCCGGTCGCTGGCCTTCGACAACGCTCGCAGTCAGCTCTGGTTCGTGCGCAGCGACGGCGTCTACGGCTGGGCCGACCCGTCGGCCGTGGTCGCCGGCACCAGTACGGGCATGCACTACGCGACCGCGCCGGCCGGGCTGTGGGGCGTGGCCGTCGACCAGAACAGCCACGCCGTCTGGATGGCCGAGAACTCGTCGGGTCCGTACGACTCGGGTGGATATCCGGGCGACCGGATCGCCCGCACCGACAGTGCCCTCGGCCTCACGGAGCTCCCCAACATCAGCCTCGCGAGTTCCCGATGGAACCTCAAGCCGATCGGGCCGTCCGTCGGCCCGAACGGTGAGGTGTGGTTCGCGGAGTCCGACCCGGGGCAGCGGGGCTATCGGATCGCGCGTGTGGGCGGTGGCTCCGGCTACGACGAGTACTCGCTCAACTGCGTCGCGGCGTCGCCCTGCTCGGGGAGCAACACGGGTCAAGGGCCGACCGACACCGCCGTCGCCTCCGATGGCACGGTGTGGTTCATCGACCGCATCACGAACACCCTCGGGCGGTTCGTGCCCTCGTCGGGGCAGATGACGCAGTACTCCCTCACGTCGCTCGACCCGTCCCTCTCCGCGGCGGCGCCACGGCAGCTGCGGTTCGCGGCGGACGGCTCCCTGTGGGTCGCGGTCGGGACGAGCTCCTCCTCCTCGACGGGCGCCAACGCGATCCTGAAGGTCACCTCGTCCGCCGCCGGGCCGGTCGCATCGGTCTTCCACACGGGCGCGTACTCGCCGTACGCCGTCGCTCCGAGCGTCACCGGCGACGTCTGGTTCACCGCCACGGACAGCAGTGGCGGCATCGACATCGTGCGGCTCGTGCAGGTGACGACCCCCGGCAAGGACGTCGGCGGGATCACCGTCCCGGACGGCGGCACCCCCGGGGCGACGCCCACGCCCACGCCGCCGGCGGGTCCCGCTC
>JAVHXX010000267.1 GCA_031119595.1 Patulibacter sp.
GGCGTCAGCTGCGAGGCCGCGGCCAGGCCGCTCTCGCCGCCGCCGCCCGGAAGGGCGTTCGCCATCTGGTGCGTGAGCACGACGGCGAGAAGCGCGGTGCCGATCGAGCCGCCGACGCGCTGGACGACGTTGAGGCCGGAGGTCGCACGCGGGACCTCGTCGCGGGCGAGCGTCCGCATCGCGGAGCTCATCGCGGGCATCATCGTCGAACCCATGCCGAGGCCGTTGAGGAACAGCGTCGCGCCGATGAGCCAGTAGGAGGTCGTCGAGTCGACCTGCGACAGGCTGAACATGCCGATCGCGATGAACGCGAGGCCGACGAGCACGATGCGACCGGCGCCGGTGCGGTCGGTGAGACGACCGGCGATCGGCATCATGATCATCGCGCCGACACCCTGCGGGATCAGCAGCAGGCCGGAGCTCAGCGCCGATTCGCCGCGGACGATCTGGAAGTACAGCGGGACCAGGAACATCGTCCCGAAGAACGCCGTGCCGAACAGGAACGTGGTGCCGGCCGAGCCGGCGACGTTGCGCCGCTTGAACAGCTTCACGTCGATGAGGGCGCCCTGCGTGCGGGCGGCGTGCAGGATGAACGCCGTCACGAGCGCGAGGCCTGCGATCACCGGGATGACGGTCTGGGCCGAGCCGAAGCCGCCCTTCGACGACGTCTCGGCGAGGCCGTACACGAACAGCGCCAGGCCGGGGGAGAGCATCACGAGACCGAGCCAGTCGAGCTTGTGGTGCGCCTTCGGCTGGTCCTTCGCGAGGAAGCGCTGCGCGAGGAACAGGGCGACGGCGCCGACCGGGATGTTCACGTAGAAGATCCAGCGCCAGCTGACGTCGTCGACGAAGTAGCCGCCCAGGACCGGACCGAGGATCGGGCCGAGGAGCATCGGCACGCCGACGAGCCCCATCACGCGGCCCATCCGCTGCGGACCCGCGGCCTGCGTGAGAATCGTCATGCCGGCGGGCATGATCATGCCGCCGCCGAGGCCCTGGAGCACCCGGAAGAAGATCAGTGATCCCGCCGACCATGCGGCGCCGGACGCGGCGGAGCCGATGAGGAACAACCCGATCGAGATGATGTAGAGCCGCTTGGTGCCGAACCGGTCGGCAGCCCAGCCCGTGAGCGGAATGACCGTCGCGAGGGAGAGCATGTAGCCCGTCGAGACCCACTGGATTGTCGAGAGCGAGGAGTTGAAGTCCTCGGCGAGACTGCGGATCGCGACGTTCACGATCGTCGTGTCGAGGATCGACATGAACGTGCCGAGGACGACGACGGCGGCGACCTTGAGCAGCGCCGAGTCGATCGAGGAGCCCGTGTCGGCGTAGCCGTTGGCTCCGACGGGGCCTCCGCCGGGCGGTCCGCCTGCGCCCTTGGGCGTGGGGGGTGTGCTTACAGCGCTCATGCGGTCTGCTCCGATGCTGTCGTCGAGGTGGCCAGCGGCTGCGGGGGGATCACGCAGTTCTGGCGGGGAAGATGGGACTGGACGAGGTCGTCGAGGACCTCGACGGCGGCCGTGAGGCGCGCCCGATCGCCGTCGTCGAGTGCGTCGACGAAGGTGAGGATCCCCGCCATGCGCGACTGACCGATGCGTTCGATCGCGGCCGTGCCGGAGGGGGTGAGGGTGATGCGCTTGATGCGCCGGTCGTCGGTGTCCTCCTGGCGGGACACCAGGCCGGACTTGTGGAGGGCGTCGATCGCGCGGCCCATGGCCGCCATCGACAGACCGACCTGATCGGCGATCTCGTTGACCGCCAGGTCGTGGTCGGAGGAGTCGAGGACGAACAGCGCCCGCAGCTGCGAGAGCGTGAGTTCGTACTCGGCGACGGCCGTCATCGCACCGTGATTGCCCCTCTTGAAGAGGGCCATCAGCACGGTCGAGAGCCGCTGTGCGAGGGCGTCGGAAGTCTCCACGGCTTCATGCATCGACGCAATCGTACGCACGCTTGAGACCTTTGCGTAGACGCAATGATCTCTTGGCGCGCAAACATTGCACCGAAGCGGGAGAAGTCCCGGAATTTCGGTTCCGCTTCGTGCCGGTGTGAGCGATGGCACGCAGCGGTTGGGGAACAGGCCGGTTCTGGGTGCCCCTCGCCACGCGCGCGGGCGCTACGCCTCGGTAGTGTCAATGCCCTGGCGCTGCACCTGTTCGCAGCGTTCCAGCGTCCCGTTACGCCGCCGCCCCCAGGCAGCCCGTTCATCCGGCGGGACCGAGCACTCAACTCTGGAGCACCACCACATGCCCGTCCGCGTAGGGATCAACGGCTTCGGCCGCATCGGCCGCAACGTCTTCCGTGCCGCCAAGGCCGCAGGCGCCGACATCGAGATCGTTGCCGTCAACGACCTCACCGACAGCGCCACGCTCGCGCACCTGATCAAGTACGACTCGATCCTCGGCCGCTACACCGGCACCGTCGACGTCGACGGCACCGACCTCGTCATCGACGGCGCGCCGGTCAAGGTCTTCGCCGAGCGCGACCCGAAGGACATCGACTGGAACAGCCTCGACGTCGATGTCGTCATCGAGTCGACCGGCTTCTTCACGAAGCGCTCCGCGGCCGAGGTCCACCTCGGTGGTTCGGTCAAGAAGGTCATCATCTCGGCCCCCGCGACCGACGAGGACATCACCGTCGTCCTCGGCGTGAACTTCGACCAGTACGACAAGGAGAAGCACCACGTCATCTCCAACGCGTCCTGCACCACGAACTGCCTCGCGCCGTTCGCGAAGGCCATCAACGACGCCGTCGGCATCGAGCAGGGCCTCATGACGACGATCCACGCGTACACCGGTGACCAGCGCCTCCTCGACGCCCCGCACAGCGACCTCCGCCGTGCCCGCGCCGCCGCGACCAACCTCGTCCCGGCCTCGACCGGTGCCGCGAAGGCCGTCGGCCTCGTGCTCCCCGAGCTCAACGGCAAGCTCTCCGGCTTCGCGGTCCGCGCCCCCGTCCCGACCGGCTCCGTCGTCGACCTCACCTTCGTGCCGAAGAGCAAGACCTCCGTGGAGGAGGTCAACGCCGCCGTGAAGGCCGCCGCCGACGGCCCGATGAAGGGCATCCTCGCCTACACCGAGGACCCGATCGTCTCCAGCGACATCGTCACCGACCCGCACAGCTCGATCTTCGACAGCAAGCTCACGATCGCGCTGGAGGGGACCCTCATCAAAGTCGTCTCCTGGTACGACAACGAGTGGGGCTACTCGAACCGCGTCGTCGACCTGGTCCAGAAGGTCCTCTAGGCGGTTGGTCTCCGTGGCCCGGAGTGGGGGTGACCCTCCCTGGGCTGCGAGCCCGCCTGTCCGGTTATGGCCTTGGGGGCCATAACCGGACATTCGGTCGCTGAACCGCCCCGGGAGGGTCACCCCCACCCCGGGCTGTCGGTGGCCGCCCGCGCGAGGTCCTTTCGCACGCGTCGAGGAGGCAGTTCGGGCGGGGACTCGTTGTCGCACGGCGTCGTCGTTCTCGGCGACCCGGGCGGCGCGGTGGGCCGAGAGCGTTCTCGGGTCGCCTTTCGTTCAATCACGTCGGTCGGTTGACCGGAGACAGCTATGAAGACTCTTGACGACCTTGGTGATCTGCGGGGCCAGCGCGTGCTGGTTCGTGTGGACTTCAACGTGCCGCTGGACGGCGCGACGATCACCGACGACACCCGGATCCGGGCGGCGCTGCCGACGATCAAGCAGCTGCAGCAGGCCGGGGCGCGCGTGATCCTCATGAGCCACCTGGGGCGTCCGAAGGGTGAGGTCAAGCCGGAGTTCTCCCTGGCCCCGGTGGCGGCGCGGCTCAACGAGCTCGTCGACGCCGACGTGAAGCTCGCGCCGGCCGTCGTCGGCGACGAGGTCAAGGCGCTCGTCGACGGCCTCGGTGACGGCGAGGTGCTGCTCCTCGAGAACGTGCGCTTCGAGCCGGGCGAGACGACCAACGACCCCGAGCTCGCGCAGCAGCTCGCCGACCTCGCCGACGTCTACGTGAACGACGCCTTCGGTGCCGCGCACCGCGCCCACGCGTCGACCGAGGGCGTCGCGCACCTCGTCGACCGCACCGCCGCCGGTCTGCTCCTGCAGAAGGAGGTCGAGACGCTCGAGGCGATCCTCGCCGACCCGAAGCGCCCGCTCGTTGCGATCGTCGGCGGGTCGAAGGTGTCGGACAAGATCGGCGTCCTCGACCGCTTCCTCGACATCGCCGACCACGTGATCATCGGCGGCGCGATGCTCTTCCCGTTCTTCAAGGCGCAGGGTCACTCCGTCGGCTCGTCGCTCTGCGAGGAGGCCGGCGTGCCGCTCGCGCAGAAGGCGCTCGACAAGGGCGGCGACAAGCTCGTCCTCGCCACCGACCTCTCGCTCGGCAAGGGCTTCGCCGCCGACACGGAAACCCAGATCGTCGACGGCGTCGACGTGCCCGAGGGCTGGATGGGCCTCGACGTCGGCCCGAAGAGCGCCGAGCGCGCCGCCGAACTGATCAAGGCCGCCGGCTCCGTCGTCTGGAACGGGCCGATGGGGGCCTTCGAGCTGCCGCCCTTCGCCGCCGGCACCAAGACCGTCGCCGAGGCCTGTGCCGAGACCGACGCCATCACCGTCATCGGCGGCGGCGACTCCGTCGCCGCCGTGGTCCAGTTCGGCCTCGCCGACCGCATGACCCACGTGTCGACGGGCGGCGGCGCCTCGCTCGAGCTGATGGAGGGCAAAGTGCTTCCTGGGGTTGAAGTCCTGCGCTAGGGCGTTCGTGGTCGGGCGGGGAGGTGAGGGCCACACCCGTTCGGACACCCTTTCGGGCGGGCTCGCAAGCTCGCGCGCCCTGCGGTCGCCACGGTCCGACCGGGTGTGGCCCTCACCTCCCCGCCGGCTCCGTGGCGCCTGCGGGGGACGTTCGACCCGGCGTCGGGTTCTGGGTGGCGCGCCCTGCGGTCGCCACGGTCTGTCCGGGGTGACCCATGCCACCCCGCCGGTCGCGGGCGCCTGCGGTGGGGCGCTTCGACCCGGCGTCGGGTTCTGGGTGGCGACCTGTGCGGTCGCCACGGTCCGCGCGGGGGTGACCCTCACCACCCCGCCGACTACGTGGCGTCTGCGGGGGACGTTCGACCCGGCGTCGGGTTCTGGGTGGCGACCCCTGCGGTCGCCACGGTCTGTCCGGGGTGACCCTTGCCACCCCGCCGGCTACGTCGCGTCTGCGGGTGGGACGCTTCGACCCGGCGTCAGGTTCTGGGTGGCGACCTGTGCGGTCGCTGGGGTCAGCGGCTGCGATTCTGGAACCGGAGGTCGAAGTCGTCCTCCGGCTCCTCGCCGTAGATCAGGTCGTCGAGCGCGTCCGGATCCATGTGCTTGATCGCCTGGTCGAAATCTCGCGCGTTGCGGCGGCCGCTCGCGGAGCGCGTGCCCCGACCCTGCGCCTCGAACGCGTCGAACTCGTCTTCGAACCGTTGCTGTCGCTTCGACATGGAACGGTTGATACGCCGATCGCCCGGCGCGATCAAGCGCTTCTCAAGCCAGCAACAACCTCCCCGGCGCCTGGCCCCAGGCGCCGGGGAGTGGCGCTAGCCGACGGCCACCGGTGCGACGTCGCCGCGCTGCGCGGCCTCGGCGTGCTCACGGGAGTCGCTCGACTTGATGATGAAGAGCGTCGCGACGAGGCCGAGCACGGCGAAGCCGGCGCCGACCAGGAACGCCAGCTGGAAGCCGTCCGTGAGACCGACGAGCTTGTTCGGCTCGCCGCCCTGCATCACATGCAGCGTGCGGCTGTTCGCGATCGAGGCGAGGATCGCGAGCCCGAGCGCGCCGCCGACCTGCTGGTTCGTGTTGATGAGTCCGGAGGCCAGACCCGCCTCGTGGCCCTCGACGCCCGTGACCGCGGCGATCGTGACCGGCACGAACGCGAAGCCCAGGCCGATGCCCGCGAGGATCGACGGGAAGAGGACGTTGCCGAGGTACGAGCCGCCGACGGAGACCTGCGTGAACCACACGAGGGCGATCGCGATCAGCGCGAGGCCGCCCGCGAGGATCGGCTTGAACCCGAACTTCGTCACGAGGGCCGAGGCGCCGCCCGCCGCGAAGATGATCGCGAGGGCCAGCGGCAGGTAGGCGAGCCCGGTCTTCAGGGCCGAGTAGCCGAGCACCTGCTGGAGATACAGCGAGATGAAGAAGAACATCGAGAAGAGCGACATCCCGATGAACAGGCCGACGACGTTCGAGCCGCGCAGGGTCCGCAGGCGGAAGATCGAGAACGGCACGAGCGGCGCCTTGCTCCGCAGCTCGATGAGCACGAACACGACGAGGAACGCGACCGCGATCACCGCACGCTCGATGGTCGCCGCCGAACCCCAGCCAGCGTTCGCGGCGTCGACGATCGCGTAGACGAGCAGGCCGAGGCCGGCGGTCACGGTGATGGCGCCGGGC
>JAVHXX010000268.1 GCA_031119595.1 Patulibacter sp.
CTACACGTCGCTGCATCTCGTCTTCCACGACCTCCACTTCCTCCGCCACACGGATGTCTTCGCGCGTGACGCGGCGGCCCTTGCGATGTTCGGTCTCGATCGCGTCGCTCTTACGACGTGCGTTCGCTGAAACTTTGAGCCGCGTGAGAGAGCGCTCGTGCGGTCGAATTCGAACGACGAGCGTCGACGAGAGCGACGTCAGACTCAGTGGATCAAGCCACCAGGGGTCCGTCGACTGCGGTTGGCGCGAGAGATAGACGACCTCCTCCAGCGTGCCGTCAGCGTGACGAACGAACCGTGGGTCGCGATCGTCGATGGCAGCGGCGGGAATGTCGAGTTCCTCGAAGCCTTCGCAGAGAGCATCGACGAGTCGTGCCCGCCGGCGCGCTGCCGCCCTGCCTGACTGCTCGAGCACCGGGGCGCAGACGTCCCGCAACCGATCAGGTCGTGGGTGCGCGCCCGCCGCCGGGTGTAGTCGTTCCCATAGGAGCTCCAGAACCTCTGGGCCCTCGACCCGACGGACGCCGACTCCCTGATCGCTGAGGCTCGCAGCGACCTGGTTGACGAATTCCGCTGACGCCGATGCGGCCTCGTAGTGGCGACCGAACTCGATTACGCGTGCGTGCTCTTGCCGCCGGCCGAGCAGGTCGTCGACGCGTTCACGGAGCCCGTCGGCGTTTGGCGTCCAGATCGCGAGCGCGTAGTGACGGGCGAATGACGCGCCCTGGTCGCCGCTTGAGGCAAGCTCGATCGTGGCGTCGGTCATCGCCGCTAGGCGTAGTCGGGCGCGAGCGCTCTCGGGATGCCCTTCGTCGAGGTCCCGACGTGCGGCATCGCGCACTGCGCGGGCGTCTTGGGCGCCGACCTGTTCAGCCGGAAGCGGGTCGCGGCAGACCATGAACGCGAGCTCTTGCCCATCCGGGATCGACGCGCACAGCGCCTGTCGAGCGCCCATGGCGTCGGCGCGCTCCTGATCGTTCGCAGAGAACAGGTTCGGCACGCGATCGAGCGCCAACACGCGCACGTATCGGCCGCTACTCGTCAAGACCAGTCCGCGCGGCTCGACCGCAGCGATGTCGAGCAGGTCGCCAAGACCGCCGCCCGCTGGCCGAGGTTTGGAAGCGGTTCCGCGTCGCTTCGTCACCGAAAAACCTCCAAGACGCTGTCGTGATCCGCAGGCCCCGGATCACGAGGGGACAGTCTCGGCAGCGTTCCCGAGAGAACGATTCCCCCACGCAACATCGGCGCTGGGACGTGCTGCAGCTGCGACTGGCGCCGTGTGCTGTGACGAACGAAGTCGACGAGCAGGGTCGTCACCGAAACACCCTGCTGATGGGCCCACATGCTCAGCACGAGGGCAGGCGACAGAAGGAGCCAAGAGATTGCGGTGAGGGTCGGTGCCAGCGGGGTCTTGAAGACCGTGATGATCAGCACCACGCCGATGAACACCGCGGAGCCGGCCAGCCAGCCTTTGATCGGTAGCCCGCCGTATCGAGTGGGCGTCTCGATCCGACGCAGGACGGGGCTCATCTACATCTCCTCGGTCGCGGGCCGAGGCGGACGGGGTGTCTCCGACGGCTGGCCTGCTCGGCCGGGTCGAGCCGGCGACGGGGGCCTGCGCCGTGGCTGAGCGGCGGGCGTCGACGAGGGCCGCGGCGGAGCGGGATCGCGCGACGGCTTCACGCTGGATGAAGGCCCAATCGGTGCGGGCGTCTGGGGCCTCGAGTCGACGCCTCGGTTCTCGATCCGCCCCTGGCGATCGCTGGACTCTTGGCTCCCTGCCGCCGCAGCTTGGGTGCCGTCGGTTCCTGAACGATCCGACGTCGTGGCCGCAGCCTGTCGCTCGGTGAGCGCGTCACGGACACGCTCTGAGCGCGGGCCCGCGGTCTGCGAACTGGCGGCCGCGTCCCGGCCCGCGGCCACGGCGGTGCCGCGGTGTGGTTGCTGCTCGCTGCGTCGCGCACGATCGCCGCGGCTTGGCCCACGCGTCGCCGCGGTGCCGGAAAGCACGTTGCGCCTGACCGGCACCGGAGGAGTGAAAGCGCCAGACCGCGCTGCGCCCCGCGCGCTGCTTCGAGCGCTCATCAGGGACGTCATGCCCGCCACCGCGGCCGCCGACCCGCCGCCACTGCTGGTTCTAACGGTGCGTGCCGCCCCGACCAGATCTCCGCCGCGCGCAGCCCCACTGGCACCGTGCACTCGCGACGCCGTCAAACGCTGGGTGAGGTGCCTCGGCGAGAGAACCGAGGCCATCGCGCCGAACTGATGCCCGAGAGGCCCGAGCGCCGCTCGCGTGAGCGAGATGCAGAGCAGCGGCCCGACGATCGCTGCACATCCCGCGACCAGCGTGCCGCCGGTTGCTGCGATGGAACCGCTGCCGCCGATGGCGGAACCGATCGCCGCAGCACGGTGAACGAAGGCTCCACTCACGACGAAGACCAGACCCCAGAGGATCGGCAGGATCCACGTCATGAGCAGCGCCGATAGCCATGTTCGGCTGAGGTGCGCGCCTCGCTGCGTCGGGACAACGCCCAGGAGCAAAGGTCCACTGGCGAACAGCAAACCGCCGATCAGGAGGACGAAGACCTTCATGACGAGCGCGGCGAGGAACAGCGCTCCTGCGAACAGCACGATCAGGATGCCGAGGATCGGGATCCCGCCGAGCGCTCCGCCGACCGCGATGAGTGACATGTAGGCGTTCATTCCCGACGTCGCGATGTGATCGCCGAGGTACGCGTGCGAGACCGTGTTGCAGAGGGCCGCGCCCTGCGACCACAGTGGTCCCCAGAGAATCAGGCCAGCTGTTGCGGCAGCCGTCCTCCCAATGATTGGGCCGACGGCGTCCCCGGCCGGCGTCAGCCCAAGGTGGGGAAGTCCGATACTCACGGCGAGTGTGGTCGGCAAGCAGGCGATTCCCAGCCAGAGGCTGATGTTGGAGACGCGCTGCAGGTCGGAGAACGCCGGGAGGGTGAAGTCCGGAGACGCGACCAGCCAGGTCAAGAGCGCTGGCCCTTTGCTGGCCCAGCTGTCGGGGACAAGCATGTCCGCAATGCCGCCGAGGAGCGCTGTGAAGAGGTCGCGAAAGAACCCGGCGGTGAACGACAGACCACCCAGGAGCGCATGGCCGATTCCGAGGAAGTCCGCGACCGGTACGTCCACGCCAAGCGTCGCTGCACCGGCGAGCTGCGGAAATGTCAGCAGCGACGCCCCTGCGAGGGCGACCAGGAATGAGCAGCGATGCATCGTCAAGCCACGATCGCGGGGGCGAAAGCGATGATCCCGACGACGGCCATGACCAGGCGAAACAGCCAATCGGACGCTGAGCGCACGCCAAGCCCGACGGCGCCCATCAGCACCGAGAAGGCAAGCGGGAACGTCCCGAGCAGGAACCAGTACCAATTGCCCTGGATCGTGGCCATGCCCTGCGTGATCAGGCTGGCGTTGGTCGGCGCGACGGCTTGCTTCTCGAGCGCCGAGCGGATGACCTCGATCCCGTTGCTCGACAGCGCTCTCAGCACTGCGGGCCCGAGCACGAGCGCGACGGCAGCCACCGCAGACTGCGCTGCCGCGACGGCGGTCGCTCGGCGTGTGAAGTTTGCTCGATCGAAGTGAAGCATTGGCATGGCGTGTGTCCTCGTCGGATTGATCAGCAGTGGTGACCGCTACGCGTGGTACAGCCGGCGTGTCCGTGGGCAGACGAGCCGTCGGTTGAGCCGCCCCGGCGCGGGGTCCGCATCGCGAGGGCTTGCAGGGTGAGCGCCCGCATCGAAGTGATCAGGTCGCGAGAGATCGACGGCCACGCGACCAGGCCTGGCTGAAGAGGTGCGATCGTCGGTGCGGAGCTTGCGCGGAACGCCAGCCACTCCCCCGCGCCGACCACGACCGCGGTCAGCAACACGGCGACGAAGAGGCGTCGGCGTTCGCCCTGTCGAGCCCGCCGGTCCGCAGCCAGCATGCTCGGAGCCGGTTTCGACCCGCCTCGTTGACGGCCGACGAGTGCGCTGCGCGGCACCTCCGAGATGTCGCCAACGCTGGTCAGCGACGCCGGGGCCGCCCCTTCCCGATCAAGACCGGGGAGCCACGGCGCGGACCGTTCCGACGCGATCAGAGCCGACAGCGCCTGTGTCGTGGATGCCTGATCGGGCTCGGAGGAGAAAGCAGCGGTCATGGCTGCGAACGTAGGTGCAACCTGGCGGTCTGAGCGAGGTGCGGCGGAGGCCGGACCTCCACCGTCCGCCGGACATCGAAGTCGGTGTGACCGTTCCCTGCACGAACGCGGACGTCGTGAGACCTCAGATGTGCACACGCTTGACCGCTTCACCTTTGCGGAGGCCTGGGGCGTGCTCTCATACGTGCGGTACAACGGTCACAGCTTCGAAACGGCGCGACTCCGCTCCGTTCCACCGGACCGTCACGAGGCCTCGCATGTCAGCCCCACGATCAACACGGGTGCTCTCCGCCGCGTTCTGCGCCGCGGCGTTTGGGTCAGCGACGGCCGCGCCGGCGCACGCCGGCGAATATCACGTGTATGGCTGCCGGACTCCGGGAGGGGCTGCCGTGGGCACGGATGGCTGGGCGCGGACCGCGGGTGTAGCGCTACCGATCCAGTCGACCGGAGTCGGCGTAACCGATCCGGCGTGGATCGGGTGGACGACCTCCTGCTCCGCCGGCGGCTCGCTGGGCGCCGTGATGAACGAGACCACGAGTGCCCAAACCGGTGGGCCGCAGTGGGCCGACCTGGTCTTCAACCCGGGAGGCGGTCTTCTCATCACACGCGGATCACTGACGCGCGCGATGAGCTCCTACGGAACCGGCAAGGCCGAGATTGTCTGGCGCCAGGAGCGGGCAAGCGACAGCGTCAGCGACACCCTCAACCATTCCCTCCACCCCACAGGCGTGATCGATTCGATCTCCGGAAACGGCTCACTGGGCAACAGCGCTGTTCCCGACTGGCCGAGCAACCGCATTGTCTTCCCCATCGCTGACGCCTCCGGAACGCTGACCCCGCCGCCGACCCAGGCGATCGACGTCAGGATCACCTGTGGCGATCAGCTCCCGTGCGGCGGCGCGTCCGCACAACTCTTCGCCACAGACCTCGTCCTCAGCGATCCGACCGGCCCCGACATCGACGTCGTCGGCGGCACCATCGCCGACCAGCGCACGATCCCGACCAGAACGTTGAGCGGCAACCAGTCGATCACGGTCTCGGCGCACGATCAAGGCGTCGGCGTCGATCGCATCCGACTCGACGTCGACGGCACGGCGAAGGCCGACGCCGTTCTGCGCAACAGCAGCGGCGACGGATGTCATTTTGCTGCTCCGGCGGTCGACGGTCTCCCGGCAGCGACCTCCGTGCGGCCCTGTCCGGCGAGCGGCGTCGGCACGATCAGCTTCGACACCTCGACGATCGCCGACGGCAGCCATGGTCTTCGAGTTCTGGCGCTCGACGGCTCCGGCAGCTCCACGGTCGTGGCCGAGGGACGCGTGCTCGTACGCAACACCGACGTCGTCGGGCCCGGCTCACCCGCCGAGTTCCGCGGCGCGCTGAACGGCTCGATCGCCACCGACCAAGCCGAACTAGTGGCCGGCTGGAGCGGGACCGCGAGAGCCGCGAGCAAGAACGCGAAGATCAAACGGCTTTGCAAGACCAAGGCCTACTCGAAAGAGCACGCCGTCGAATGTGTGGGACGGCCGGCCAAGACCTCCCTTACTCACCGATGGTCCCTCAAAGGGACCAAAAAGATCGTCGGTACCCTACGCGACCCCTCGGGCCACCCGATCGCCGACGCCGGCCTCGAACTCACCGTCGTCGGCGGTCAGGGCCCTGCAAAGTCGCTGGGCACAGTCCGCACTGACGCGCAGGGAGCATTCAGCGCGTTGGTTCCCCTGTCCAACGGGTCTCAGAAAATCGTGGTCGGATGGCGAGCCCGGCAGGGCGACACCGTCAACGGCGCCGCTGCTGACCTCTCCCTGAAAGTGCAGGTCGCCTCCACCTTCGCAGCGACCAACCTCAAAGCCGGCCACGTCGTCACGTTCAGCGGAAGAATCGTCGGAGGCGGTCTTGTCAAACCCGGCGACTCAATCCGTCTCCAGCAGTGGACCGGGAACGCCTGGGCGACGTTCGACGACGCGAAGGTCGACACCAAGGGACGCTGGAAGGTCCGGCGCAAGCTCACGCAACGAGCGACATACCGGATGCATGTGGCTGTCGACGACAGCCTGACGGGTCTCTACTCGGGCATAGCCAGTCCCGCCAAACTCGTCGCAGTTCGCTGACGCGGCCCGAGCACGCTGCGGGCATGCCTCGCCC
>JAVHXX010000269.1 GCA_031119595.1 Patulibacter sp.
CCGGCGGCGCCCGCGGCCGCCCAGCGCGCTGCGCCCTTGCGGGCGTCGGCGGAGGCGAGGACGAGGAGTTCCAGGCACGAGGTGATCACGAGGGCGCCGCCGATGGCCTGCACGACACGCGCGGCGATCAGCACGCCGAGCGAACCGGAGAGGGCACAGGCCGCCGACGCCAGGGCGAACAGGATCAGGCCGCCCGTCGCGGCGGCCGGTGCGTGCTCCCGGCGGACGCTCAGGCGCGCGACCGGGACGGCGACGACGCCGAGCACGAGGTTGTAGGCGATCAGGACCCAGGCGACCGCACCGACCTCGACGTCGAACTCGCGCAGGATCTGCGGCAGCGCGAGGGTGACGATGGCCGAGTCCGCGAGCACGATCCCGACGGCGAGCGAGAGTGCCCAGAACACCGGCCCGATGCTAGCCGCGGGCGGGACGCGCCGCGCCGCCCCGGGTGGCCACGGCATGTCGCGGGCCTACGCCACGCGCGGATGCTCGGTGCCGGCCACGCGCAGCGGCGAGAGCGCCGGGCCCGGCAGCCCGAACACGAGTGGCGCGCCCTCGACGTCTCCGGCCGCCAGCGGCCGCGAGAACCGGAAGCCCTGGCCGAGGTCGCAGCCGAGTCGGCGGAGGACGTCCGCCTGTTCGTCGGCCTCGATGCCTTCCGCGATCACCTTCATCCGCAGGCTGGACGCCATCCGCACGATCGCCTCGACGAGCGAGGTCCCGTCGATGTCGATGATGTCGTCGATGAAGGACTTGTCGACCTTGACCACGTCGACACGGAACTGCCGCAGGTAGGACAGTGACGAGTACCCGGTGCCGAAGTCGTCGAGGGCGAAGCGGGCGCCGAGGGCGCGGACGTCGGCCATCTGCTGCATCGCCGCGTCGATGTTCTCGATGAGCGAGGACTCGGTCACCTCGAGCAGGAGCTGGTCGGCCGGCAGCCCCGACGCTTCGAGCGCCGACCGGACCTGGTCCGGGAAGCACCCCGCGGCGAGTTGCTGACCCGCCACGTTCACCGACACGTACCGCCGGTCACGCCATCCGCGCTGCCAGGTCTGGAGCTGGATGCACGCCGCGCGCAGGACCCAGCCGCCGAGCTCGACGATCAACCCGGTCGATTCGGCGAGCGGGATGAAGTCGCCCGGGGCGAGCGGTCCGAGCGTGGGGTGGTCCCACCGGACCAGGGCCTCGTAGCCGAGGGCCCGGCCGGTCGTGAGGTCGACGATCGGCTGGTAGACGAGGTGCAGCTCCTCCTGCTCGATCGCACGGCGAAGATCCGTGGTGAGCGCCATGCGGTCCCGCGCGGCAGCATGCATGGACGGCTCGAACGTCGCAGTCGAGATCCCCGGCCGTTTCTTCGCCTCGTACATCGCGAGCTCGGCGTTGCGCAGGATCACGAGCGACCGTTCTTCGCCCGGGGCCGCCTCGTCGCCCGGACCACCGCCGACGGCGATGCCGATCGACGCCGAGGCCGTGAGCGGCCCGCCGGCGAGGTCGAAGGGATCGGCGAGACCGGCGGCCATCCGCGCCGCGACGGACTCGGCATCCACGGTCGGAGCGTCACCCTCGACCAAGACGCCGAACGCGTCCCCGTCGATCCGGGCGAGGAGCTCGTCACCGTGGACGATCGCGCCGAGCCGCTCGGCGACCGCGCGGAGGAGTTCGTCGCCCACGTGATGCCCGTGGACGTCGTTGACGGCCTTGAAGTCGTCGAGGTCGAGGAGCACGAGGGCGGCGCGCCCCGGGCCGCCGCCGAGCTCGGCGATGCGGCGCAGGCGGAGTTCGACCGCCGCGCGGTTCGGAAGGGCGGTGAGGGCGTCGTGGCGTTCGAGGTAGGCGACGGCGATCCGGCGCCCGGCGAAGCTGAAGCGCAGCAGCAGGAGCGTGATGGCGACGAGCGCGCCGAGGAGCGCCCCGACCATCAGGAGGCGCGCGCCCCTGGCCGCGTGGGCGCCGGCGGTCCGCTCGTGTTGGAGGCGGCTCTGGATGGTCTCCGTG
Organism: Patulibacter sp.; assembly: GCA_031119595.1. Lineage (GTDB taxonomy): Bacteria > Actinomycetota > Thermoleophilia > Solirubrobacterales > Solirubrobacteraceae > JAGIBJ01. The sequence continues at coordinate 1,999 of JAVHXX010000269.1, forward strand.
AGGCGTGCATACGCCCGGGTCGTCTCGGCATCGGTCTCTGCGGTGCGTGACCCCGGCGTCGCCAGCTCCGTCCCGGCCCGTGCCGTGTAGGCGTCGAGCAGGCGGCGCAGCGGGCGGCCCGGAGGTCCGACCGTACGTTCCGCAGCCGCCACCGCCTCGGACCACGCACTGCGGGCGCGCGCATCCGCCGCGCCGGGACGGCCGGAGGTCCGCTGCACGAATGCGTCGAGTCGGGCGATGGCCGGCAACGTCTCGGCGAGCCGGTCTGCGCGGCGATCCGCGCGGTGGGTGGACTGCCCGGCGAGCGTGATGCAGACGGCGGCCAGTGCGGCCACGAGCGTCGTGAACGAGATGGTGAGTGGGACGTGCCAGGTCTCGCTGCCGCGGCGCCACTCGATGGTCGCGAGGATCGCGATGGCGCCGGTGATCACGCCGAGCGGTCCGACGACGAGGGCGATCGGGAGTGCGGCCCCCGTGACGTACGACCAGGCGAGGACCCCGAGCGGCAGTCCCACGCACGGCGCGAGCATCCACACGCGGGCGCCGAGCGGGATGCCTCCGCCGGACTGGCCGCGGGCGAACACGTCGGCGAACCGCGGGTGGACGCCGACGAAGGTCCACACGACGAATCCGAATCCGAACTGCGGTCCGTGGGTCGCGGCCGGGCCGACGGCGCCGGCCGCTTCGGCGATGTGGAGGCCGAGCGAGATGCCGACGTTGCCGACGACCCCGAGCGCAAGCAGGACGGCGGGGAGGTTCCAGAGCCCGCCGCCCATGATGTAGGTCGCGCCGAATCCCAGGAGGACCAGCGTGGTGCCTCCCCAGACGACGAGCTCCACCGGAGCGCCCTGCGGCTCGACGATCCCGAACCAGAGCGGCGCGAAGAGGGCGGTCGCGAAGACGACGCCCTCGAGGTGCCGCGAGGGGTCGGGCCACGGGCCGCGCAGGATCCCGACCCACGTGATCACGACGCAGAACACGGCCGTCCCCGCGAGCGCGAGGCCGTCGACGGGGGTGGGGAACGGCGCGTGCGGCGACACCGCGTGCGTGACGGCGAGCAGGTCGCTGACGAGCCAGATGCCGTTCGCGGCACCGAACACCTTGCTGAGGGCGCGCGCCGAGCGCGGGAGCCGCTCCCGACGCAACCGCCGGATCAGGACGACCTGCAGCAGGACGCCCCAGGCGCAGCCGGCCACCTCGAGCGCGCGCGCACCACCGACCGCGCCGGCGATGACCGACCCGAGCAGCAGTGACGCCAGCACACCGGTTCTCCGACGCTCCATCACACCGGTCATCGGCACATGGCGCACCGGCACTGAGGGCGCGCGGTGAGTCGCGTCCCATTTCGCCCGTGGCATCGGGAACGGCGCGGCGCACGGTCGATGCTCCTTGGATCAGAACGCCGGACACAACCTGTTCGCAGGATGGGAGCGACTCGTTCACATCCGCTCGCCCGCGCGCCTGTTAACTGGGCGGCTGCGCTCGTTTCGGGCGCATCAGCCCCCCACCTGGAAGCCGCATGCCTGCTCCACATCCCTCCATGCGCCACGCCCGGCGCCTGCTCGTCGTCGGCCTGTCCGTCGCATCGGCGAGCCTCGTCGGTCCGTTCGTCCATGGCGCGTCCGCCACCACCCTCACCGGCGTCGACCTCTCGACCTACGTCCGCGTCGGCCGGCACGACCTCCCGGAGCCGACCCGCACCGCCGCGCCCGCCGGCAGCCTGCTCGCGCAGGAGGCCTCCGGCGTGACGTACGACTGGGACACGGGCACGCTGTTCGTCGTCGGTGACGGCGGCACCTCCGTCGTCCAGGTCTCCAAGACGGGCCAGCTCATCGACTCGATGACCCTCGCCGCCGGCTCCAGCTCGGCCGCCACGACCTTCTACGACACCGAGGGCATCACGTACGTCGGCGGCGGCAGATTCGTCATGACGGAGGAGCGCGACCGGCAGCTCGTGCGGTTCACGTACGCGGCGGGCACCACGCTCACGCGCGCCGACGCCCAGACCGTGAAGCTCGGCACGACGATCGGCAACGTCGGCCTCGAGGGCGTGTCGAACGATCCCACGAGCGGCGGCCTGCTGGTCGTGAAGGAGAAGACGCCGGAGAGCATCTTCCAGACGACGGTCGACTGGGCTGCGGGCACCGCCACGAACGGCTCGCCGACGGCCGCCGAGGCCACCGACCTCTTCCCGCCGGCCAACGTCGGCACGTCGGACTTCTCCGACGTCTTCGCGCTGTCGAACCTCACGACGCTCACGGGCCCGGATGCGTCGAACCTGGTGATCATCAGCCAGGAAGCGGGCCGTGTCGTCGAGCTCGACCGCTCCGGCACGATCAAGAGCACGCTCACGATCACCGGCGACGCCGACAACCCGCTGTCCGTGCCGGACCAGACGGACGAGGGCGTGACGATGGACCCGGACGGGAACCTCTACATCGTCAACGAGCAGGGCGGTGGCGACGGCAACCACCCGCAGCTCTGGGTGTACTCGCCGTCGACGGCACCGAACCAGGCTCCCACCGGGATCACGCTCACGCACCAGACCGCGTCGATCGCCGAGAACACGAGCACCGCGACCCGGGTGAAGGTCGCCGACGTGACCGTCGCCGACGACGGGATCGGCACGAACACGCTCGCGGTGACCGGCCCCGACGCGAGCCACTTCGAGGTCGACAGCACCGGGCTCTACCTCAAGGCCGGCACGACGCTGAGCCACAGCGCGCAGGCCAGCTACACCGTCGCCGTCACGGTCGACGACCCGTCGGTCGGCAGCACCCCGGACGCGACGAGCAGCGACTACACGCTGACCGTCTCCGCCGTCGCCGGCGCGAACCCGGCCCGCTCGATCGTGGTGACCGAGGTGTCGCCGTGGAGCAGTTCGGCGAGCTCGTACGCCGCCGACTGGTTCGAGGTGACGAACAACGGCACCCAGACCGTGGACCTCACCGGGTGGAAGGTCGACGACGACTCCAACACCGCCACGAGCGCGATCGCGCTCAACGGCGTCGCCGCGCTGAAGCCCGGCCGGTCCGCCGTGTTCATCGAGGGCACGGCTTCCACGACGGAGGCGTTCAAGACGGCGTGGTTCGGCTCCAGCGTGCCTGCGGGCTTCCTCATGGGCTACTACGAGGGATCGGGCATCGGCCTGAGCAGCAGCGGTGACCAGGTGAACCTGTTCGATTCGACCGGCACGCACGTGACCGGCGTCGCGTTCGGGGCCTCGACCACCGGCAAGACCTTCGACAACACCGCCGGCCTCGGCGCGGCCACGGGTCCCGTGCCCGTGATCTCGACGCTCAGCGCCGCCGGCACGAACGGCGCGGTGACGGTCGGCTCGGAGACGGGCTCGCCGGGCACCGCGCCCGTGGCGACGTCGCTCGCGGTGACCGAGGTCGCCCCGTGGGGCAGCTCCGACACGACCTACGCGGCCGACTGGTGGGAGCTCACGAACCTCGGATCCACGACGGTCGACCTGACCGGGTTCAAGATCGACGACAGCTCGAACGCCTTCGCGACCGCGGTCCCGATGACCGGCGTCGCGAGCCTCGCGCCCGGCCAGTCGGCGATCTTCGTCGAGGGCGACGCGACCACGGCGACCAAGTTCACGTCCGCGTGGTTCGGGTCCAGCGTGCCGGCGGGCTTCCAGATCGGCAGCTACAGCGGCCAGGGCGTGGGGCTGAGCGCGGGCGGTGACGGCGTGAACGTCTTCAACGCCGACGGCGACCGCGTGACCGGGGTCTCCTTCGGGGCCTCCACGAACAACGTCTCCTTCGACAACGCCGTCGGCGCGGGGAGCTTCTCCGTCCCGGTTCCGACGATCTCCACGCTGAGCGTGGTCGGGACGCACGGTGCGTTCAACGCGCACGACGAGATCGGCTCGCCCGGCACGATCGTGCAGCCCGCGCCCATCGGTCCGCGCCTCGGTGCGACCGTGCCGACGTTCCCGTCCCAGCCCGTCGGCACGACCGGCCCCGGGCAGTGGATCACGGCCACGAACACGGGCGACGCCGACGTGACCATCTCGCGCGTCGCGATCCACGAGACGGACGACGACTCGGCGGGGGACTTCCTGCTCAGCGCCGACCGCTGCACCGACGTGACGCTCGCGCCCGGTGCCACCTGCCGCGTGCAGGTGCGGTTCGCTCCCGGCCGTCAGAACGCGACGTCGTCCGCGACGCTCGCCTTCAGCGCGAACGTGACCGGCGGGACCACGACCGTGGCGCTCAGCGGCACGAGCGCCGGGCTGCCGACGGGTGCGACCGGCGCCGCTGGTCCCGCGGGTGCGACCGGCGCCGCCGGCG
>JAVHXX010000270.1:0-1498 GCA_031119595.1 Patulibacter sp.
CGGCACGAGGAGGTACACGTAGCCCCCGACGGCGGTCGCGGCCGACGGCGCCGTCGGGTCGATGACGGCGTGACGCATCTGGATGAGGACCGTCGCGATCGGGTTCATCGCGATGATCTCCTTCACGCCGGCGCTGAGCTTGTCGACGCCGTCGAGCGCGTAGATCACCGGCGTCGCGTAGAAGAGCATCTGCATGAAGACGTCCCAGATGGGCTTGATGTCGCGGTACCGCACGTAGAGCGCCGACACGAGCATCGCGAAGCCCGCCGCGAACAGCGCGAGTGCCGCGAGGAGGAACGGCACCTCGAACCAGCCCCAGTGCAGGTCGATCCCGTAGATGCCGGCGAAGATCAGCACGACGATCACGTTCAGGACGACGTTGAAGACCGCGGTGAGCGTGACCGCGAGCGGGATCGCGAGGCGCGGCACCTGGATCTTGCGGACGAGCTGCTCCCGGTCGACGACGGAGGTGACGGCCGACGCCCCCTCCCCGAAGAACTGGAAGAGGACGATGTTCATCAGCAGGACGATCGGGTAGTCCTTGACCGCGTCGCCGACGCGTACGAGGTGCGTGAAGACGAGGTAGAGGACCGCGAACAGCAGCAGCGGCCGGAACAGCTGCCAGAAGTAGCCGAGCACCGAGCCGTAGAACCGCAGCTTGAACTCGGTCACCGCGATCGTGCGGGTGAGGAAGATGAAGCGGCGCAGGCTGCCGCCGAGCGCGGAGGGCCCCTCGATCTCGCGGAGCGTCAGGTCGTGGACCGGCGGGCGGTCGAGCGCGTCGCCCTCGAGCACGGGCTGGAGATCGGTTCCGGTCGCGGCCATCAGACCGGGCACTGTACCCCGAAGCGGGGCACGCGAGCCCCCGTCACCGGGTGTGGGATCGGTCCGCCCCGGGCGGGTTCAGGCCGTATAGCGGAAGGGGAGCTCGTCGCTGACGTCGGCGAGGGTCTTCGCGTTCGCGTCACGGTCGGAGACGAGCAGCGGGAACTCGGTCGGCCACGCGATCGCGATCTCGGGGTCGTCGTAGGCGATGCCACGCTCGACGGCCGGGTCGTAGACGGTGGTGCACTTGTAGGTGACGTCGGCGATCTCGCTCAGCACCACGAAGCCGTGCGCGAGGCCGATCGGCACGTAGATCTGGTGCATGTTCTCGTCGGAGAGCTCGACGCCCTCCCATGTGCCGTAGGTCGGCGAGCCGGCACGCAGGTCGACGACGACGTCGAGGATGCGGCCGCGGGCGCAGCGCACGAGCTTCGCCTGGCCGTCGCCGATGGCGAAGTGCATGCCGCGCAGCACGCCCTGCCCGGAGCGGGAGTGGTTGTCCTGGGCCCAGTGCGACGGGATCCCGTGCTCGGACCACACCGGCTCGCGGTACGTCTCCGCGAAGAAGCCACGGTCGTCGCCGTGGACCGCGGGCTGGATCAGCAGCGCGCCGGGGATGGACAGCTCTTGCACCTGCATCGCGGCAGAGGCTAACGGGGGCGTGCCAGCGGCG
>JAVHXX010000270.1:1508-6296 GCA_031119595.1 Patulibacter sp.
AGCGAGGCCCGGCCCGTACCCTTGGGCGCATGCGCAAGCCCGGATTCTCGCCTCAGACGGCGCATCGTCTCGCCGTCGCGTCGATGCTCCTCCTGGCGTTCATCGTGTTCACGGGCGCGGCCGTGCGACTCTCCGGATCGGGGCTCGCCTGCCCCGCCTGGCCGGAGTGCAACGACCAGATCATCCACGCGAGCTCGCCCGAGTGGATCGAGTTCGGGAACCGTCTGATCTCGGGCGCCGCCGGGCTCCTCGCGGTCGCGGTGTTCGTCGCGATGCTCTTCCGCACCCCGCGGGACCGCACCCTCGTCTGGCTGGCCACGTTCCCGCCGATCGGCTTCTGCATGCAGGGCGCGCTCGGCGCGGCCGTCGTCTACTACGACCTGCGCCCCGGGTTCGTGATCTCGCACTTCCTGCTGTCGTTCCTGATCCTCGTCGACGCGTGCTTCCTCGTGTGGCGGTCGCGCAACCCGAAGGGCGAGCGGCCGCTCGCCACCGACCCGCTCACCACGTGGGCCGTACGCGCGCTGTTGCCGCTCGTGACCCTCCTCGTGATCCTCGGCACCTTCGCGACCGGCGCCGGCCCGCACCCGGGGTCGTTCGAGGACCAGGTCACGCCGCGCATCACCTGGTTCGGCGGCGACACCCTCCACAAGCTCATCCTCGACCACGGCCACGTCGGGACGTTCACCTTCATCGTCACGTTCCTCGTGCTCGTGCTGCTCTGGTGGCGCAAGGCCCCGAAGGCGCTCTTCAACCGCGTGCTCACCGTGTGGGTGGTGTTCGGGCTGCAGGGCGTGATCGGCCTGATCCAGTACTACAACGGCCTCCCGGCGACGCTCGTGTGGGTGCACATCGTCCTGGCCACGTGCGTGTGGGTCCTGGTGCTGTTCGCGGTGTTCGAGGCCGGCCGCCTCACGCCGCGGAGGGCCGCGGCGCCGGCCGCGACCGAGCCCGCCGGCACCTCGGTGGCCTGAGCCGCGTCGCCGTCATCTAGGGTTCCGGATCCATGAGTGAGCGGCAGATCGCGATCGCCGTCGACGGCGTCTCCAAGGACTTCAAGCTCCCCGGCGAGCGGCGACAGACGCTCAAGGAGCGCGTGGTCAACCCCCGCTTCGACCGCGACGCGAAGGTGTTCCACGTCCTCAACGACGTGTCGTTCGAGATCGAGCGCGGCGAGTTCTTCGGCATCGTCGGCCGCAACGGCTCGGGCAAGTCGACGCTCCTGAAATGCCTCGCCGGGATCTACCAGCTCGACCAGGGCAAGATCTCGATCGGCGGGCGCCTGTCGACGTTCATCGAGCTCGGCGTCGGGTTCAACCCGGACCTCGCCGCGAAGGACAACATCATCCTCAACGGCATCATGCTCGGCCTCACGCCGAAGCAGGCCGCGGAGCGCGTCGACCGCGTGATCGAGTTCGCCGAGCTCGAGGACCACGTCGACCTCAAGCTCAAGAACTACTCGTCGGGCATGCAGGTGCGGCTCGCGTTCAGCGTGCTCACCCAGGTCGACGCGGACGTGCTCCTCATCGACGAGGTCCTCGCCGTCGGCGACGCCGCCTTCCAGGCGAAGTGCTTCCAGGTCTTCCGCGAACTCAACGAGGCCGGCAAGACGATCGTGCTCGTCACCCACGACATGGGCAGCGTCACCCGGCTCTGCGACCGCGCGCTGCTCCTGGAAGACGGCAACATGACCGCCATCGGTGACCCCGAGGAGGTCGCCGAGCAGTACCTCACGCTGAACTTCGAGCGCGGACTCGTCCTCGCGGACCTCCCGAACGACGCCGCCGAGGCGGAGGCCGCAGGCGCAGCCACGAACGGCGGCGCCCCGAAGATCCCGCAGCGCCCCGGCAACCACAAGGCGCAGCTCATCAACCTCGAGGTCCTGCCACCCGGCGAGCACACACCGCTGCGCCACCTGAAGACCGGCGACCGCGTCGAGCTCGTCACCGACGTCGTCCTCCACGCGCCGCTGCAGTCCGGGTCGGTCCAGTTGCTCCTGCGCGACGAGCACGGCGTCGACGTGTTCGCGGCGAGCCGCGGCATCGAGGACGACCTCCGCGTCGGTGGGGTGTGGCAGTTCGCCGCCGAGGTCGCGTTGCCGCTGCGCACCGGCCGCTACACCCTCTCCGCCTCGATCTTCGAACGCGACGGCGTCGAGATCGTCGACCGCTACCGCGACGCCGTCGCCTTCGAGATCACGAGCCTCCAGCACCAGGGCGGCCTCGTGGCGCTGCCGTACGAGCCCCGGTGGGTGCACCGCTACGTCGACACGACCGCGGTCAAGCCGATCCTCGACGCCCAGCTCCCCGAGTTCACCCCGCACACCGCCTCGAACGCGTGAGCCGCCGCTACCTGCTCGTCACCGCGACCTTCGCGTACGCCCGCGAAGCGCGCGTCGCAGCGGACCAGCTCGCCGCGGTCGACCCGGACGTGCCGCGCACGATCGTCGTGATCGACGGCGACCCGCGATCCCTCGAGCTCCTCGCCGGAGCTGGCGAGGTGGTCACGGGCGCCGACCTCGGGCTCGACCGCGATCTCGTCGGCCGCTGGGCCGGCGCCTACGGGTGGCGAGGCATCGTCTGGGCGGCGTTCCCGCACGTCATCCGCGCCATCGGCGAGCCCGGCGACCGCGTCCTCTGGATCGGTGCCGACGTCGACATCGCCGGCCGCCCCGACGTCCTCTGGGACGCCTTCGACGAGGCCCCGGTCGTGGCCGCCCGGGCCGCCCCGAGTCTCGCCCCGCACGAGCACGAACGCCCGGACAACGCCAACGGTGCACCGCACGCGTTCCAGCCGGTCACCGCGGTCGTCGAGCACGGTGGCGAACTCATCGCCCGCTCCCTGCTGGGCTGGACCGTCGGCTCACCGGCCGTCGAACGCCTCCTCGGCGAGTGGCCGGTCCCGCGCGACCACCCGACCTTCGAGCCGATCGCCAGCCACGGGATCGCCCAGCAGTGGTTCAACGCGCTCGCGCTCGCCGACGACGTCGCCGTGGTGCGATCCCCGGGCGTCGTCCTATCGATCGCGCAGCTGCTCTCGCGCGAGGTGACGGACGACCCCGACGGCCCACTCGTCGACGGTGCGCCGCTCAGCCTCCTGGGCCTGCGTGGATTCAATGCCTACGCGCCCCACCTGCTCGAGGGCCGGGTCGTCACCGCACGCCTCAGCGACCGCCCGGCACTCGCCCCGCTCCTGCGCCAGCGGGCCGCGGCGCTCCTCGCCGTGGGCTGGGAAGAGGATCCGCCCCCGACCCTGTGGCAGGGCCTCCCCGAGCAGCTGCCGCTCTCCGACCTCGTCCGGGACCTGATTCGCCGCGGGCTGCGCAGCGGCGCCATCACGCACTCGCCCTTCGACCCCGACGGGTTCGAACAGCTGCGCGCGTACGCGACCGAGCCGGCCCGCCAGGGCGGTTCCATCGGCGTCAACCGGCTCCTCGGCGCCGTCCATGCCAGCCGCCCGGACCTCCACGCCGCGTACCCCGCGCTCGACGGACCCGACGGCCTCGGGTTCCTCGGCTGGGCCTGGGTCCACGGCCGGGAGGAGCTCTCGATCCCCGAGTCGTTCCTGCCTCCGCGTCCCGCGTTCCTCGACGCCGCCCCGGCGGTCCCCGCCGGCCGCGACCGCCCGGACACGGAGGGCGTCAACCTCGCCGGCTACTTCACCTCGGAACTCGGCCTCGGCGAGAGCGCCCGGCAGCTCGCCGCCGCCTTCGAGGCCGCCGGCGTCGCCACCACGCCGGTGCAAGGGCTGCTCGTCCCGCCGACCCGCCAGCAGGCGGAGTTCGTGCCGGTCGGCCCGCAGGACGCCCACCACGACGTGAACGTCGTCGTCGTCAACGGCGACCAGATGCCGCACTTCGCCCGCGACGTCGGCCCCGGCTTCTTCGACGGCCGTCCGACGATCGCCGTGTGGTGGTGGGAGGTCGACCCGTTCCCCGCCGCCGAATGGGCCCCGGCGATGGAGTGGGTCGACGAGATCTGGGTCGGCACCGACTTCATCCGGTCGCTGATCGAGCCGCACGTCGACGTGCCCGTGTGGGTGTTCCCGGTGCCGGTCGCCGTGCAACGCCTCGAGACGCCGGTCCCGCGGTCGCACTTCGGCTGGAGCGACGACGAGACCGTGTTCCTCTTCATCTGGGACTACCACTCGACGGAGGCCCGCAAGAACCCGAGCGGACTCGTCGAGGCCTACCGCCGTGCCTTCCCGGACGACGACGGCTCGACCCGCCTGGTGCTCAAGTGCATCAACCACGAGAACCTCCCCGAGGCCGACGAGAAGGTCCGCCTCGCCGCCGCGGGCCGCTCCGACATCACCTTCATCGACCGCTTCCTCAGCGCCCGCGAGAAGAACAGCCTCCTCGAGCTGGCCGACTGCTACGTCTCGCCGCACCGCTCCGAGGGCTTCGGGTACACGCCGGCCGAGGCGATGCTCCTCGGCAAGCCCGTGGTCGTGACCGGCTACGGCGGCACCACGGAATACACCGACGATTCGGTCGCCCGCATGGTCCGGTGGACGCCCGCCAAGGTCGGCCGCGGCGCACTCCCGTACCCGCCGGACGGCACCTGGGCCGATCCCGATCTCGACGATCTCACCGCGGCGCTCCGCTGGATCGTCGAGGAACCGGAGGCCGTCGCGGCGATGGCGGCCCGCGGTGAGGAGCGCATCCGCACGCAGCACGACATCGCGACCACCGGTGCCGCGATGCGCGACCGGCTCGCGGTCGTGCGTGCGCGCGGCGCGGCGGCCCCGGCAGCCACGCCGTCGCCCGCCGAGGCCGCGATGCCGCGG
>JAVHXX010000271.1 GCA_031119595.1 Patulibacter sp.
ATCAGGCCGAGCTCGCGAGCGCGGATCAGACGGTCGACCAGACGGCGGCCGGTCGAGCCGGGCAACGGTTCGTCGGTGCCTCCGTGGGCCGGGGTGCCCGGGCCGGCCGGGTTCTGCGCCGTTCCCGGCGCGGTCGCGAGCTCGCTCATGCGGCCTTCTCCAGTGGCGGGCGGCCGGTGGCGGCTCGCACGATGCGTTCTTCGTCTGCCTCGTCGCGGGACAGCTCGGCGGTGATCCGGCCCTCGTGCATCACGAGCACGCGGTCGGCCATGCCGAGCACCTCGGGCAGCTCGCTCGAGATCATCAGGACGGCGAGGCCCTCGGCCGCGAGCTCGCCGATCAGGCGGTGTACCTCGGACTTCGTCCCGACGTCGATGCCGCGTGTGGGCTCGTCGATGATCAGGAGGCGGGGCTCGGTGCCGAGCCACTTCGCGAGGACGACCTTCTGCTGGTTGCCGCCCGAGAGCGTGCCGACCGGGTCGCTGAGGTTGCCGTACTTGAGCTGGAGGCGCTTGGCCCACTGCTCCGTCTCGCGGTGCTCGCGCTTCAGCGAGAGCAGGCCGCGCGAGCGGACGTCCTTGAGGCGCGCCAGCGTGGCGTTGCGCTCGATCGACATCGACATCACGAGGCCCTGTTGGCGGCGGTCCTCGGGGACGAAGGCGATCCCGGACGCGACGGCGGCGGTCGGCTTGCCCAGGGGAAGCTCGTTGCCGAACATCTTCACCGTGCCGCCGGTCGCGCGGTCGACGCCGAAGATCGCCTGCGCGACCTCGCTGCGGCCGGCCCCGACGAGCCCCGCGAGCGCGACGATCTCGCCCGCCCGCACGTTGAACGATGCGTCGTAGAAGACGCCTTCGCGCTCGAGCCCCTCGACCTCCAGGACGACCTCACCGGCGACGGCGTCGGCCTTCGGGAAGAGCTGGGAGATGTCGCGGCCGACCATCTTGCGGACGAGTTCGTCCTCCGGCAGGTCGCCGAGGTCGCCGTCGTGGACGAGCGCGCCGTCGCGCATGACCGTGACGGTGTCGCAGATCGCGTAGACCTCTTCGAGGCGGTGCGAGATGAAGAGGACGGCGGCGTTGCGCTCCTTGAGCGCGCGGACCACGCGGAAGAGCCGCTCGACCTCGTTGCCGGAGAGGGCAGCGGTCGGCTCGTCCATGATCAGGACGCGCGCGTCGAAGCTCATCGCCTTCGCGATCTCGACGATCTGCTGGTCGGCGATGGAGAGTCCCTGGACCGGGCGGTCGGGGTCGAGCTCGACGCCGAGGCGGCCGAGCAGCTCCTGGACCATCTTGCGCATCGCCGGGCGGTCGACGCGGCCGAAGGAGCGGCGCGGGTGGCGGCCCATGACGACGTTCTCGGCGACGGTGAGGTCGGGGAAGAGCGTGGGCTCCTGGAGGATCACCGCGATGCCGGCGTCGCGGGCGTCGGCGGTGGAGTGGAGCGTGACGGCCTCGCCGTCGATGAAGACCTGCCCGTTCGTGGGCCGCTCGACGCCGGTGAGCATCTTCACCATCGTCGACTTGCCGGCGCCGTTCTCGCCCATCAGGGCCCGGACCTCGCCGGGGATGAGCGCCATGGTGGCGTCGCGCAGGGCGTGGATCGCGCCGTACGAACGCGACACGCCGTCGAGCGCCACGATGGGCGCGTTCTTCGCGGCCTCGGTCATGCGGGCCTCCGGGGAGAGCGGGCGCTGGCAGCCGAGTCGGCGTGGAAGCGCGCTGATGTTTGCTTGCGAGTCATTGAGAGCCGTTTCGCACAGAAGCGAACAGGAACGATCACAGCACCGACCACAGTCTGTGTCAAGCATCACTTGCAGAAGTCCCGCAATCACGGGACAGACCGGGCGTGTCCGGGGTCACTCGACGGGGAACGGAGAGGACGTTCACCTCGGCGGGACGGTGTTCGGTGCTGTGCGGAGCAACCGCACGGCGCATCGGAGGCGTCCGCACGCGAGAATGTCGGGGCGAAACGGCCGGTCGCCCGGCTGCCTCCCCCGCACCGAACGAGAGACCCCGCTCCCATGACTGCTCCCACCGAAGCGCTCAAGTCGCCCGCCGCCCTCGACCCGGCCGAGCGCGACCTGCGCACGAAGGTCCTGAAGGCGATCACGATCATCGCCGTCATCGACCTCTTCCTCTTCCTCCCGCTCGTCTACGCCGTCATCGCCGGCGACCGCGGCGTGAGCAAGGCCTTCGGGCCGATCCACGGCACGGGCTTCCTCATCGAGATCGCCCTCGTCGCCTTCGGCTCCTACTCGAAGTGGTGGGGCTGGTGGTACTCGGCCGTCACCCTCATCACGACCGGTCCTCCCGGCGCGCTCCTCGGCCACGCCAAGGCGAAGCGCGAAGCGCTCGGCGAGTAGGACTGCGGCCGCGGCGGCGGCCCGGCCGCTCGGCTCAGATCAGGCCGACGATGGCCGCGCAGTCCCAGTTGCGGGCGCCTGAGCCGCCGGCCCAGAGCTTGGCCGCGAGGCGATCCTGCTCGGCCTTCCCGGCCTTGTAGGCGTCGGAGGTCGAACCGCCCATCGCCTTCCAGGTGGCCGGCATGAACTGGTAGTAGCCGGACGCGCCGGCAAAGTTCGGCGGAAGGTTCTGGCCGCCGGACTCACACTGGACGATCGCGTACGGGATCGCCCACGGGCCGCCCGGTCCGGTCTTGTCGACGGACGCCTTCTGCTGCGCGGCGATGAGGCGCTTGAGGGTGCGTTCCGCGCGGGCACGGTCCGAGCGGGTCGCCTTGATGGCCTGCAGGCGGGCGGTGTGCGCCTGCGCGAGCGCGGCCTTCCGGGCGCTCAGCGCGGCGGTGCGTGAGGCGATCGCGTTGCGTTCCGCGAGCACCTGCGCGGCCTCGCGGCGCTGCTCGGGGACGATCTTCTGGAGGCTGCGCTCGAGGGTGTTCGTCTGGTTGCGGGCGTCGCGGACGTTGTCGAGGACGCGGGCGTTCGCGTTGCTCGCGCTGCTGACGTAGTTGATGCGGTCGACGAACTGGCCGACGTTCCCGGACGACACGAGGATCGTCGCGAGATCCGGCGTGCCGCCGGACTGGTAGGCGGCGCGGAGGTTCGCGGCCAGCACGACCTTGTCCTTGTCGAGGCGACGCTTCTCGTCTGCGAGCTTCTTGCGCGACGCGTCGAGCTTGGTCTGGGTGCGCTGGAGCTTGCCCTGGGCGACGTCGAGTTCGGCCTGCGCGGCCGCCTGGCGCTTCTCGAGAACCGCGATGCCCTTCTGCGCGATCGACTCGAGGCGTTCGAGGCGCGCGGCCGAGGACTTCAGGGACGACTCGAGCGCCTTGCTCCGGTCGATGCGGTTCTGCACCTGCCCCTGGTCGGCGCCGTGGGCGCCCAGCGGGACGATGGTCCAGAGGGTGATCGGCGCCAGTGCGCCGGCGGTCAGGATGGCGAGCGGCCGACGGTGGCGACGCAGGAAAGGGCTGGTATCAGCGGGCATGGAGGCGGGGCCGCGCGCACGGCGGGCCGACCAGCGACGGTAGCGCCGATCGTGCGCGGCTCGCGCAGGTCGGCGTGCAGTGCAATGCTCCTGGCGCCGCCCTGCCCCATCCGACCGGAGCGCCTGTGCCGCCCATCACCCGAGGATTCCGCGGTCGCCGCCGGCCGCCTGCCGACCCGGCCCGCGTGCCGCCGGGCCAGCATGTCGTGCACGACTTCCCGGTGCTCACCTACGGCCCGACGCCGCACGTCTCCACCAATCGCTGGAGCTTCTCGGTCGACGGCGCCGTCAGCGACGCCCGCCGGTGGACCTGGGACGAGATCCAGGCGCTCCCGCAGGAGACCTTCACCCGAGACATCCACTGCGTCACGAGCTGGTCGAAGTTCGACACCGAGTGGACGGGCGTCTCGGTCGACGTCCTCCTCCGCGGCCTGGAGCTCGGCGGCGGCTTCATCACCGCCTGGTGCGACGGCGGGTACACGACGAACCTCCCGCTCGCCGACGTGACCGGCGGCAAGGCGTGGATCGTGCACACCTACGACGGCGCCCCGCTCCCGGTCGAGCACGGCGGTCCGATGCGGCTGCTCGTGCCGCACCTTTACTTCTGGAAGAGCGCGAAGTGGATCCGTGGCATCACGGTCACGGTCGAGGACGAGCCCGGATTCTGGGAGCAGAACGGATACCACGACCACGGCGATCCGTGGACCGAGGAGCGCTACGGCGTCGCCTTCCGGTGACCGCGGCCGCCGATCCCAACGCCTGGCGGCTCGCGACCGTGCGGAGCGTGGTGCGCGAGACGATCCGCGCCGTGACCGTGCGGTTCGACGTGCCGGGCTGGCCGGGCCACCTCGCCGGCCAGCGCATCGACGTGCGCCTCACCGCCGAGGACGGCTACTCCGCGGTGCGGGCCTACTCGATGTCGTCGCCGCCCGGCTCACCGACGGTCGACGTCACCGTCGAACGGGTCCCGGACGGTGAGGTCTCGCCGTTCTTCGTCGAAGAGGTCCGAGCGGGCGACGAGATCGAGGTGCGCGGGCCGATCGGCGGCGCGTTCACGTGGACTCCGGCGCAGGGCGGGCCGATCCTGCTCGTCGGTGGCGGGTCCGGGATCGTGCCGCTCATGGCGATGGTCCGGGCCCATGCCGCGGCCGGCGACGACGCCGACGTACGCCTGGCCCTCTCCGCACGCACGATCGAGGACGTGATCTTCGCCGAGGAACTGCGCGAGCTGGGCGAGACCGGGACGATCAGGCTGCTCGAGACCCTCACGAGAGGCGCACCGCCGTGGTGGCACGGCGCGACGGGCCGCGTCGACCTGGACATGCTCAGCGCCTTCGCCCCCTCCCCCGCCGACGAGCCGACGATCTACATCTGCGGCCCCGAGGGCTTCGTCGAGACCGTCGTGGCGATCCTGCTCACGATCGGCCACGACCCGGCCGCGATCCGCACGGAGCGGTTCGGGCTCAACGGCTGACGTGCCCGAGCGAGCCCGGCGCGTTCAGCGACCCGCGGCGCCGGTCTCCTCCATCGCCTTGAGGCGCTCCATCCCGTTGATCGCTGCGGGGAACCCGGCGTAGGGGGCGACGTGGATCATGAGCTCGCGGAGTTCGTCGACGGTGAGGCCGACGCTCAGCGCCCCGCGCAGGTGGACGTCGAGCTGGGGTTCCCTGCCGCCCATCGCCGCGAGCATCGCGATCGTGATCAGGGCGCGGTCGCGGGGCGCGAGCCCGGGGCGTGAGTAGACGTCGCCGAAGGCGAACTCGACCACGTAACGGCCGAGGTCGCCGAGCGAGTCGACGATCGCCTCCCCACCCCCGCCGTGGATCTCGCTCAGCCGTGCGCGGCCGCGGTCGTATCGGCTCTGGTCGGTGGACGGGTCGGCCGGTGTGCTCATGACGCGACCTACGCCGCTCCGTCGCGGTTCCCTCCCGGCCGTCACCCGTCGAGGCGGGATCCGCCAGACTCGGGGGACATGCCGACCGAGCCGACCGACGAACCCCTCTCCACACGCCGCCGCCTGCTCATCTACTTCGGCCTCGCCGACGCCCCCGGCCCGCGCTCCCAGGCCGACCGGGTCCGGGACGGGATCCAGATCGCGGTCGCGGTGGTGCTCATCGCGATCGTGCTGACCGGTGCCCGGGGCAGCGCGGTCACCGCGCTGATCGTGGTCGGGGTGGCGATCCTCCTCCTCGTCGCCGCCTGGAGCGCGATCTCGCGCCGGCGCGCGCTGTCGCCGCGCTCCGACGGGCAGCCGGCCCACGACGACGGCCTCGACCTCCGCGAGCGAGCACGCCGCGCCGCCCGCGAGCGACGAGATGACCCCGCACGAGACCGACGCCCGCCCCACGGCGACTGATCCACACCACTGCGCCGGGCGCACGTCGCCGACCCGGCGCATATCCAGGAGACCATCCAGCCGCCGCCGTTCCCCCGCACCACCCGCGCCCGGGCCCACCGCCGAACTCGCCGGGCGGCGTCTGGGGCGTCCCGAGCACGGGCTCCGACCCGGTGTGGGGCGGTGGTGACCCGGAGCAGCGAGGTTGAGCAAGCGGCAGGCGACCCACGGAGATCCGCCGACGCCACGCGCAGCGATCTCGATGCGAAGGGTCATCACCGCCCCACACCCAGCCGCGGCGCCCTCTGCTCTGCGGATCCCGCGGCCGACGCAGGAGGAGGGCCCCGTATCGACCGGATCCATTGCTGCCGGAGAACGACGAACGGCGCGCAGCCCTTGAGGAGGCCGCGCGCCGCAACGCCGCTCGTGGGAACCCCGGCCGAGAGGGGGCGCGCCGCCGCCGAGCGAACGGAGCGGCGG
>JAVHXX010000272.1 GCA_031119595.1 Patulibacter sp.
GCCCTGGGCCTTCGCCCCGAAGTGGAAGTTGTCGCCGACGGACACCGTCGTCGCCCCGAGCTGTTCGATGAGCACGTGGTCGATGAAGTCCTGCGCCGACTGCCGCGAGAAGGCGCCGTCGAACGGGATCACGATGAGTTCCTGGACCCCGAGCTCGGCGATGAGCTCGGCCTTGCGGTCGAGGTCGGTGAGGAGCTGCGGCGCGGACTCGGGATGGACGACCAGCGACGGGTGCGGATCGAAGGTGAGGACCGTGTCGGCGCCGGCGATCACCTCGCGGTGGCCGAGGTGGACTCCGTCGAACGTCCCGATGGCGATGTGCCGCGGGCGCGTGGTCGCGTCGGGCAGCCAGGTCAGCTTCATGCCCGAAAGCCTACGACCGCGGAAAGCCGCGCGCCGTCCGCCTGGCCGACCGCGATGGCCCCGGCGTCGTCGACGAGCAGAACGGGCACGTCCAGCGGGACTTCTTGGGCCAGTTCCTCGAGCGCGACGCGGCGTCCGTGATGGATCGCACGCGCATGGGCCGGTGCCAGATGGACCGTCGGGAGGAAGCCGAGGGCCCGGTCGAGCGGCCAGAGCCGCGCGGCGACGTCCTCGCGGGTCCCGAACGCGTCGATCGGCGCCGCGTCGTCGATCGACCACGGGCCGATCGACGTGCGGCGCAGCTCGAGGCAGTAGCCGTCCCCGAGGTCGGCGACGAGCGTCCGCACGTACGTGCCGGTCGAGCAGTGCACCGCGAGGCGAACACGATCGCCGTCGCGCTCCAGCTCCTGGAAGTCGTAGACGGTCACGGTGCGCTCGGGGACCTCGACGGCCTGGCCGGCTCGCGCGAGCTTGTACGCGCGCTGCCCGTTGATCTTGATGGCGGAGTACGCCGGCGGCACCTGCGTGACCTCGCCGGTCGGCAGGTCGAGCGGTGAGGCCGGGACGTTCCCGGTCTCGACGATCTCGCCCTCCGGGTCGCCGGTCGTCGAGAGCGCGCCGAGCTGCGCGAGCGTCTCGTAGCGCTTGTCGAGCCCCATGGCGAACTGCGAGGTCCTCGTGCCGCGCCCGACGAGGACGAGCATGAGCCCGGTCGCGAACGGATCGAGCGTGCCGGCGTGGCCGACGCGCGTCCCCTTGCCCACGGCCCGTCGCACCCGCGCGACGACGTCGTGGGAGGTGATGCCGGCGGGTTTGTCGACGAGCAGGAGGCCGTCGAGCGGGGCCGCGGCGTCAGGCAGCTGCGCCGCCTGCATCCTGCTCCCGCAGTTGGCCGAGGATGAAGTCGGCGAGGTCGGCGTCGCCGAGCTGGGTGGTGAAGCCGGCGGCCTGCGGATGCCCGCCTCCCCCGCTCGCGCGGGCGATCGCCGACACGTCGACGGTCGGGTCGGCGGCCCGCAGCGACACCTTGAAGGTGCCCGGCTGCACGTCGAGCTCGCGTGCGAGCGCGGCGATGCGCACGCCGCGCACCACGCGGAGCACGTCGATGATGCCTTCGGCGTGGGCCTCCGTGGCCTGCGCCCCGCGGAAGTCCTCTTCGGTGACGCGGGCACTCACGAGGAGGCCGTCGCCGTGGATCGCCATCGACTCGAGCGCCGCGCGCAGGAGGTGCAGCTTCGCCGGGCGGACGTCTTCGTAGAGGCGCCGTCGTACGCCGGTGAGGTCGACGCCGGCCGCGATGAGATCGGCGGCCATGGCATGGGCTCGCGGCGTGGTGTTCTCGTAGGAGAAGCGGCCGGTGTCCGTGAGGAGACCGACGTACAGCGGCTCGGCGATGTCGGTGGTGATCGGGACGCCGAGCATCTGTGCGAGCTCCCACACCATCTCCGCGGTGCTGGAGGCGGTCGGGTCGATGAGGTTGATCGTGCCGAAGCGGGTGTTGTCGTGGTGGTGGTCGATGTTCACCAGCACCGGGATCTCGGGGAGCCACTCGCCGAGCGGGGTGCGGTCGGCGTTGCCGCAGTCGAGGAAGACGACGGTGCGACCGCGGACGTCGACGGTGTCCTCGTGGACGACCTCGCCCAGGTCGTACGTGGCAAGTTCCTCCGGCAGCGGGAGGTCCTGCGCGGCGATGAACACGCGGCTCGAGATGCCGATCCGCTCGAGGACGAGCCGCATCGCCACGAGCGAGCCGATCGCATCGCCGTCGGGATGCGTGTGCGTGGCCAGGATCACCCGGCCCGCGTCGCGCAGCGCGCTGAAGACCGCCTCGGCGGCCGTCCGGCTCGGCGTCAAGGCCGGTCCTCGCGCCGTACGCCGCGTTCGTCGCGCTGGGTCGTGAGGGGATCGTCGGCGTCGGCGGTGGTCGGCGCCTCGGAGGCGTCCTCTCCGTCGCGCGGCTCGCTCAGGAGCGCGTCGAGACGGACCGCTCGCCGCGCCGAGTCGTCGAGGTAGAACTCGAGGACCGGCGTGTACTTGAGCCGCAGGTCGTGGGCGATGCTCGACTGGAGCAGGCGCTTCGCGCGGTTCATGGCGTTCAGCGACTCGAGCTGCTCGTCGTCGTCGCCGAGGGCGCTGATGAAGACCTTCGCATGACGGAGGTCGCCGCTGGTCTCGACGGAGGTGATCGTGACGAACCCGATGCCCGGGTCCGTCACGTCACGTGCGAGCGCGGTGGCGAGCACCTCGCGGACGGATCCGTCGACCCGCCGCATCCGCTGAGATGCCATTCCCGCGCTCCGCTCGGCTCAGGCGATCAGGTCCGCGCGGCGAGCTCGCGCTCGACCTTGCGGGTGGTGTACGCCTCGAGGATGTCGCCCTCACGCACGTCGCTGTAGTTCTTGACGACGATGCCGCACTCGTAGCCGGTGGCCACTTCGCGTGCATCCTCGTTGAACCGGCGCAGCGACTCGATCTCGCCCTCGTGCACCACCATGCCGTCGCGCACGATGCGGATCTTCGCGCCGCGCGTGATCTTGCCGTCGGTGACGTAGGAACCGGCGATCGTGCCGATCTTCGACGCCTTGAAGATCTGCCGGACCTCGACGGTGCCGAGCGGATCCTCCACCTCTTCGGGCTCGAGGAGGCCGGTCATGGCCGCCTTGAGGTCGTCGAGGGCCTTGTAGATGATCGAGTAGGTGCGGATGTCGACGCCCTCGCGGTCCGCGAGGTTCTTCGCATCGCCCACCGGGCGCACGTTGAATCCGATGACGATCGCGTTGGACGCGGCCGCCAGGTTGACGTCGGACTCGGTGATGCCACCGACGCCGCTGTGGACGATGTCCACCGCGACCTCGTCCTGCGGAAGGCGGGCGATCTCGTCCTCGAAGGCCTCGACCGAACCGGCCACGTCGCCCTTGAGGATGAGCGCGAGCTGCTTCGCATCGCCGGACTGGATCTTCGAGAAGATGTCCTCGAGCGACTGCTTGCGACCCGCGCGACGCGCCACGGACTCCTGCCGGAGGCGCAGGGCGCGCTCCTCGGCCTTGACGCGGGCTTCCTTGTCGGTCTCCGCCTCCTGGACGAACTCGCCGGCGTCGGGCACGGAGTTGAATCCGAGCACCTCGACGGGGTCGCCGGGACCGGCTTCCTCGACGCGCTTGCCGGTGTAGTCCTGCATCGCCTTGACGCGGCCCCAGTGACCGCCGGAGACGAGTGCGTCGCCGACCATCAGGGTGCCGCGCTGCACGAGCACGGTGGCGACCGGGCCGCGGCCCGGATCGAGCTTGGACTCGATGACCACGCCGGAGGCCTCGGCCTCGGCGTTCGCACGGATGTCCTGGAGGTCCGCGACGACGAGGAGCGTCTCGAGGAGGTCCTCGATGCCCTTCTTCGACTTCGCCGACACGTCGACGAATTCGACGTCGCCGCCCCACTCCGACGGCTGGATGCCGCGGGAGGTCATCTCGGTGCGCACGCGCTCGGGCTCCGCACCTTCCTTGTCGATCTTGTTGACCGCCACGACGATCGGCACGTCGGCCGCCTTCGCGTGGTCGATGGCCTCGATCGTCTGCGGCTTCACGCCGTCGTCGGCGGCGACCACGATGACCGCGATGTCCGTGACACGGGCACCACGGGCACGCATGGCGGTGAACGCCTCGTGGCCCGGGGTGTCGAGGAAGGTGATGACGTTGTCGGCGTGGTGCACCTGGTAGGCACCGATGTGCTGGGTGATGCCACCGGCCTCGCCCTTCGTCACGTCCGCGGAGCGGATCGCGTCGAGGAGGGAGGTCTTGCCGTGGTCGACGTGACCCATGATCGTGATCACGGGCGGACGGATCGTGAGGTCGTCGTCGTCGTCCTCGAACTCGGGCGCTTCCGCGTCCTCGTCGCCGGCACGGACGATCTCGATCTCCTTCTCGAAGTCGGCCGCGAGCACCTCGATGGTCTCGTCGGGAAGGGTCTGCGTGAGCGTCGCCATCTCCCCGAGCATCATCAGCTTCTTGATGATCTCCGCGGCGGAGATGCCGAAGTACTCCGAGATGTCCTTGACCGTGGAACCGGACGCGACCTTGACGATGTCGGTCTTCCGGTGCGCACCCATGTCGAGGGTGTCGACGGTCTCCTCGATGACATCCGCGCGACGACGGCGACCGCCACCACGGCGGGGGCGACGCTGCGGGAAGTTGCCGCCACCGGGACCACCCGGACGGCCGGGACCGCCACCGATGCCGCCGGGGCGACCTGCGGTGGAGTCGATGACGACGCGGCGCTTGCCACCCGGGCCGGAGCCGGGACGGCTGGGGCCGGTCGTGGGACGGCGCGGGTCGAGGGCGCGGGCGCCCGTCGCGGGCCGTGCGGCCGCTTCCTTGCGAGCCTTCTCGCGAGCCTCGGCGTCAGCCGCGGCGCGCGCCTGCGCGCTCGGGCGGACGATCCGCTGCTGGACGGCGGGACGCTTGATCTCCTTGCGCTTGGTCTGCTCGATGGGCAGGCCCGCAAGGGCTCGTTTGGCCTGGTCCTCGTCGACCGCCGAAGCGGGACCCTTGACCTCGAGGCCAGCACTCACCAGGCGGTCGATGACCTCCTTGGCAGGCATGTCGTGCTCGCGTGCGAGCTCTTTGATGCGTTTCTTCGCCATGTTCCGTTCTCAGTCTAGAGCGGTGAGCTTGGTTGGGGCCACCTGAGTGGGCGCTCCGCAGGCACCTGAACCGGGCCCCGTAGAGCGCGAGAGAGCGCGCGGCCGTTCGCCACGCGCTCCAGACAGGTCGGACCGCACGCATAGGCGCCGCGTCCCGGGAGGCGCGCATCGGCGTCGACACGGGCAAACCCGTCGACCGCGGCGATGCGCAGCAGCTCCTGCTTGGGCAGGCGCCGGCGACAACCGACGCACTGCCTGGTTGGTCCCGTTGCTACCGCTACTCCTCGTCCGTGTCCGGCTCGCTTGCGGAAGCGGCCAGCTCTGCTTCTTCTTCTTCGTCGACGGCCACGTCCTCGAGGAGCTCTTCCGCAGCGTCCTCGTCGTCGGCATCGAAATCACTCTGGGCCTCGTCGGCGTCGGACTCGTCGTCCTCCGCTTCGGCGTCCTCTGCGATCGCCTCGTCGACCTCGGCGGCTTCCGCCTCGGCCTCGGCGGCAGCGAACTGCTCCTCGAGTTCCTCGGCTTCGGCCTCGACCTGCGCGATGGCATCCGCCACGGCGTCGTTCTCGACCGTCGGGTCCGCCAGGGCCTCGACCTCTTCGATCGACAGGGGCGCCAGAGCGGCGACGAGGTCGGTCGTGACGCGGGAGAGGGCCTGGTGGGCCGTAAGACCACAGTAGCGGAGACCAGGAAGGGAGTCGTTCGGGCAGCGCCGGCCGTTGCCGAGGATCGCGGCGCACATGCCGGTGTGCTCCTCGTGGCCCTCGTCGCCGCCGTCCTCGTCCTCCTGGTTGACGAAGTCGGTCTCCGAGCGGATATCGATCCGCCAGCCGGTGAGGCGGGCGGCGAGGCGGGCGTTCTGGCCCTCGCGGCCGATCGCCAGCGCGAGCTGGTCGTCCGGGACGATGACGGTCGCCTGGCGGTTCTCGTCGTCGATGTAGACCTCACGCACGCGGGCCGGGCTGAGGGCCTTGGCCACGAAGCGGGCCGGCTCCTCGTTGAAGGGGATGATGTCGATCTTCTCGCCACGGAGCTCCGAGACGACCATGCGAACGCGGGAACCGCGCGGGCCGACGCACGCGCCGACCGGGTCGACACCGTCGGCGTGGGAGACGACCGCGATCTTCGCGCGGTAGCCCGGCTCACGGGCGACGTCGGTGATCTCGACGAGGCCGTCGGCGATCTCCGGCACCTCGAGAGCGAAAAGCTGGCGGATCATCTCGGGGTCGCGGCGCGACACGATGATCGAG
>JAVHXX010000273.1 GCA_031119595.1 Patulibacter sp.
GCGCTGAGCGAGAGATCGCGCCGCAGATTTCGTTCGCGTGCGACTGGTTTAGGCCTCTGGGCCGGGCCAGTCGCACGCGGACGGAAGATGCAAGCAAGATCCGCTCAGCTCGCCGCAGTCGTGAGCCGCCAGGCGAACCGGCCACGGCCAGTGAGCCGCCAGGCGACCCGGCCACGGCAACACAAAAGGGCGGACGCTGAACGCCCGCCCTGTTGTGGCGAATCGGTTGTCCGCCCCACCGACGGTCCCCTGGTTCGCTGGCCTCCCCCCAGAGGCCATGTGAGAACACATTTACGAGATTTCGGGACTGGTTTGGGGAGCTGGCCTGGTCGGCGGTGGTCAGGTTGTAGTCAGGTTGGCCCGATGGGGTCAGCCGGCGACGATCTCGAGGACGTCGCCGGCGAACTTCTCGATGAAGGCGGGGCCGACGCCCTTGATGGCCTGGAGTTCGAGTTCGTTGGACGGGCGGACGTCGGCGATGGCTTCGAGGGTGCGGTTGGTGGCGACGGTGTAGGCGGGTTTGTCGGCGGCGGCTTCGCGGCGCCAGACGACGAGGGCTTCGTAGACGCCGGGGTCGGGGTTGTACGGGGAGGGTTCGTCGGCGGCGCTGCGGCGGCTGCTCGAGCCCTTCTTCTTGAAGGCCTTGGGTGGGTTGAGACCGAGGTCGGGGTCGTGGACGTCGCAGCAGCGACCGATGGGTGCCCCCTCGGTGTGGTCGCCGAAGTGGTCGAGGAGGGTGCGGCGACGGCAGGTGTCGCCGAAGGCGTAGGCCTCGATGGCGCGGTAGGCGCGCCAGCCGCGGTCCTTGGCCTCGCGGCACATGTGGTCGACGGCGCGCGGGTCCATGGTGCGGCTGAGTTCGATGCGGAGGCGGCCGCCGCCCGCGGGTTCGAGTCGGGCACCGCCGGCGCGTTCGACGATGCCGAGGCAGGTGCGGTCCTCGTCGTTCTCGGGGGCGCCGTTCATCTCGACGATGCCACCGTTCGCCATGGAGAGCAGCCGCCGGTGGTAGCTGGCGACGGTCTCGGGGGCGATGGCGCGCTGTTGGTTGAAGTGGATGAGGCGGCTGAGGTCGGCGCGGGAGGAGAGCAGGAGCGCGCGGGCGGGCTTGCCGTCGCGGCCGCCGCGGCCGGCCTCCTGGTAGTAGGCCTCGACGGAGGTCGGCATGGCCCAGTGGCACACGAAACGCACGTCGGCCTTGTCGACGCCCATCCCGAAGGCGTTCGTCGCGACGATCACGTCGACGGTGCCGTCCATGAAGGCGCGCTGCACGCCGGTGCGCTCGTCGGGTGGCATGCCGGCGTGGTAGTGGGCGGCGTCGTGGCCGTCGGCGCGGAGCATCCCGGCGACTTCCTCGCAGTCCTTGCGGGTGCCGCAGTAGACGATCGCCGGTGTGAGGGCCTCGTCGGTCAGGGCGCCGAGGAGGATGCCGCGCTTGGCGTCCTTCGTGCCCTTCCCCTCGAACGAGAGGACGTCGAAGGAGAGGTTGGGGCGGTCGAAGCCGGAGCGGACCATGAGCGGGTCGCGGAGGCCGAGGCGCTGCACGATCTCGTCGGCGACGGCCTCGGTGGCCGTGGCGGTCGCGGCCATGACCGTCGGGCGGCCGAGCCGCTCGATCGCGGCCGGGAGGCGCATGTAGTCGGGGCGGAAGTCGTGGCCCCATTCGGCGAGGCAGTGGGCCTCGTCGATCACGAACAGGTCGACGCCGCGCTGCTCGAGGACGTTCACGAAGCCGCCGGAGGCGAAGCGTTCCGGCGAGCAGAAGACGATCCGGGCGAGCCCCGAACGGAGGGCGTCGAACGAGGCCCTCCCCTCCTCGTCGCTCATGCCGGAGGCGATCATCACGGCCGGGTGGCCGTCGGCGGTGAGGCGACGGAGCTGGTCGGCCATGAGGGCCACGAGCGGGCTGACGACGACCGTGAGGCGCTCGCTCGCGAGCCCGGGGAGCTGGTAGCAGAGCGACTTGCCGCCGCCGGTCGGCATGACGACCAGGCTGTCGCGGCCCTCGAGCGCGGCCTCCACGGCGTCACGCTGCCCGGGTCGGAACCCGGCGAGGCCGAGGTGCGCGAGGAGGGCGTCGGGATCCCGCGGTCCGTCGTAGAGGCGTGGCTCCCAGCCGGGACCGGCGAGGTGGGCGGATGTGGTCGGTGAGGCGGCGGCGAACGAGCGTTGCCCGCCCGAACCGCCGCGTGCCGGTGCAGCGGGTCGGCTCCAGCCGCCGGGCGGTGGGCTGGCCGTCGCGGGGATCGCGCCGGCCGGTGCGGGTGTGACCGGCCGCGCCTTCGTGAGCGCGCCGAGCCCTTCGGCCAGCGGACGCGCGTCGAGCTGCTGCTCGGGCGTGAGCGCCTTCCACGCGGCGCGCGCATAGGAGAGGGCGCTGTCGATCCGTGGGTCGCGGTAGCCGAGCCGCGCCTCCTCCTCGAGCCGCTGCATGAGCGAGGCGACGGAGTCGTGGAACGCGGGCACCGGCCGACGATATCCACGCAACCGGCGAATTCCGGCCGTCTGCGCAGAGTTGGAACACGTTCTCGCGCACGCTGCGGCGAATTGCCGCAGCAAATCCGCAGGGCGCGGACCGTCCGACGACCTGGCGCGTTCGGCGCGCCGTCGCGCCGCCGCTCAGCGGTCGCTGGCGAGACGGCGGATCCGCGAGCGCTCGGCGGCGCGGCGCGGATCGTCGCGCGGGAGCATCACGGCGAGCTGACGGCTGGCCTCGTAGTCGTCGCGACCGGTCGGCGTACGCAGCCAGCGTTCGAGGAGGCGGGCATCGCCGGAGGCCAGCACGGCAGCACGCAGCTGGTCGTCGATGCGGTCGCGGAGCTCGGCGATCCGCGGCACCTCGGAGTGCGAGAGCAGCGGCCCGGGGTATGCGGAGAGCGCGTCGCCGATGCGGCCATCGCGAATGGTCTTCTCGATGTCGGCGACGTCGGAGGCGATCGACGCGGTGAGGCGGTACGGGCGCTCGCCGAGCAGCGGGCCGAGGATCGGGCGGAGGCGGTGGAGTTCCGAACGCACGCTGCCGGGCCGCCCCTTCTCCCCGCGGAGTTCGAGCGCGAGCTGTTCGGCGGTGAGGCCCTCGTCGCAGAGCCACAGGAGCAGGAGGAGCTCGGTGTGTCGCGGGGAGAGCTGGATCTCGCGGCCGGCCAGGCGCAGCACCCCGCGCTCGCGGCCGAGGACCGACAGCGAGGTCGTCGCGACCTGCTGGCCGGCACGCGTCGCCTGGAGCGCCAGTTCGCGCTCGACCATGCCGGCGGCCATCGTCACCACGGCGAGGCTGTGCGGGTGGGCCGTGCGGAGGTCGCCGGTGAGGTCGAGGACGCCGAGGACCTTGCCGCTCAGCGGGTCGCGGACGGGCGCCGCGGAGCAGGTCCACTGGTGCACCGGCTCGGTGAAGTGCTCGGCGGAGAAGACCTGCACGGGATGGCGTTCGGCGAGCGCGGTCCCCATGGCGTTCGTGCCGGCGTCGCCCTCGGACCAGACCGACCCACGCTCGAGGTGGACCTCGCGCGCGGCGTCGAGCATCGCGGGCTTGCCGTCGATCCAGAGCAGCGACCCGTCGGCGTCGCAGATGAGCGCGACGTGTTCGGAGTCCCCGATGTCGTCCAGGAGGCCGCGCAGAATCGGCACGGCGATGGAAAGTGGGTGGCTCGCCCAGCGCTCGTCGACTTCGTCTGCGGCCATCCGGACCGGCGCGAGACCGTGGTCGGGATCGACGCCCGCCGCGACGCTGCGCTGCCACGAGCGGACGATCACCGGCCGGAGATTGTCGACAGGAGCAGGCATTTCCGGTGCACCGGCCGCCCCGAGCACGCGGTCCCGGGCGACGGCGATCTCCCTGGCCCGCGACCTGCGGTCCGTCGTTGCGTAGGTCGCCGCCCAGTCCTCCATGTCCTCCAGTGTGACGCATCGCATGGATTGCGACGCCATTGCGACCCCCTCGGATGGACGATCGATCTCGACGACTCACCGTCGACCCTCTCCCCATTGGAGGCACACGCCATGAGCACCCAGCTCCACGCAGATCCCGACGCACGCGCATTCGTCGCCCGACACCACCGCATGCTCATCGGCGGTGACTGGGTCGATGCCGCCTCGGGCAAGACGTTCGACACCATCGACCCCGCGACCGGTGAGGTGCTCGCGTCCATCCCGGCCGGCGACTCCGAGGACATCGACCGCGCCGTGAAGACGGCCAGGGCAGCGTTCGAGAACCCGGTCTGGGCCGACATGCACCCGGCCACCCGCGGCAAGCTCCTCCACAAGCTCGGCGACCTCATCCTCGAGCACGCCGACGAGCTCGCGACCCTCGACACCCTCGACAACGGCAAGCCGTTCGCGGTCGCACGGGCTGCCGATGTGCCGCTGGCCGCCGACCTCTTCCACTACATGGCCGGCTGGGCCACGAAGCTCAACGGCTCCACGATCAGCCTGTCGGTGCCGTACATGCCCGACGCCCAGTTCCACGCCTACACGCTGCGTGAGCCGATCGGCGTCGTCGGGCAGATCATCCCGTGGAACTTCCCGCTGCTCATGGCCGCGTGGAAGCTCGGTCCGGCGCTCACGACCGGCTGCACCGTGGTGCTCAAGCCCGCCGAGCAGACGCCGCTGTCGGCGCTCCGACTCGGCGAGCTGATCCTCGAGGCCGGTTTCCCCGAGGGCGTGGTCAACATCGTGACCGGCCTCGGCGAGGAGGCGGGCGCGCCGCTCGCCGCCCACCCGGACGTCGACAAGATCGCCTTCACCGGGTCGACCGAGGTCGGCAAGATGATCGTGCGCGCCGCCGCCGACAACCTCAAGAAGGTGTCGCTGGAGCTCGGCGGCAAGTCGCCGAACCTGCTCTTCGACGACGCCGACATGAGCCAGGCCATCCCCGGCGTGGCGAACGCCGTGTTCTTCAACCAGGGCCAGGTCTGCTGTGCGGGTTCGCGCCTGTACGTGCAGAACAGCGTCTACGACGACGTGCTCCAGGGCATGAGCGACGTGGCGAAGGGTGTGAAGGTCGGCAACGGCCTCGACCCCGCGACCGACATGGGGCCGCTCACCTCGCAGGAGCAGTTCGACCGCGTGACCGGCTACCTCAACATCGGCCAGTCCGAGGGGGCCCGCACGATCACCGGTGGTGGTCGCGTCGGCGACAAGGGTTACTTCGTGGAGCCGACGATCCTCGCAGACACCGACCACTCGATGAAGGTCGTGAAGGAGGAGATCTTCGGTCCGGTGATCGCCGTCGCCCCGTTCAAGGACGTCGACGAGCTCACCCGCAAGGCGAACGACTCCATCTACGGGCTCGCCTCGGGCGTGTGGACGAAGGACCTCAGCAAGGCGCACCGCGCGGCGAAGGCCATCAAGGCCGGCACCGTGTGGGTGAACTGCTTCAACGTCTTCGACGCAGCGCTGCCGTTCGGCGGCTACAAGCAGTCCGGCTGGGGCCGCGAGATGGGCGCCGAGGTCCTCGAGAACTACCTGCAGACCAAGGCGGTCACCACGCAGATCTGACCTTCGTGTCCGGGTGACGCACCGTCGCCACCCGGACCGAGATCCGGCCGGGACACCGGAACACCGCACGCCGCGCGTCGTCGTTCTTCGGGGCGGCACGTGGCGTGCAGCCGAGGGGCGGGCCGGGTGGCCCGCCCCTCGTGCGTCCCGGGGTCGGGCTCGGGACGGATTGAAGCGGCGCCGCTCAGCGGCCGCGCTGCGCGGGGAACCGCTGCGCGAGCGCCCGCGCGGTGCGGGTGCGCTCCATCGCCGGAAGCCGCACGATGGCGTCGTCGGCGACGAGCAGCCGCGTGACGCGCTTCGGTGAGGCGACGGGGTAGCCGCGGATCTCGAGCGGTCGGAGGGTCGGCAGGCCCGCGTCCTGGAGCAGGCCCTTCGGCGTGATCATGCAGAGGGCCCCGCGGACCGCGACCCGCGGGTCGATCCGGACCATCGCGGCGCCGACGGCGTCGAGCTGTTCCTCGAGCGCATCGACGAGGTCGGTGCGGTCGTGGCCGGCGATGGTGAGCCGCGGACGCGTGAGCGGCGGATGGCTCACGTCGACGCGCCCGTGGTGGCGGTCCGTGCCGACGACCCACACGCCGGTCGGTGCGACGAGCAGATGGTCGATCGCGTTCCGGCCACCGGGCGCCTGGCGATCGTGCAGGGCGACCACCATCGTCCCGCAGCGGGCCGCGACGGCGGCGGCGAGTTCGTCGCCGCTCCTCCACC
>JAVHXX010000274.1 GCA_031119595.1 Patulibacter sp.
CCGTCTGGGCACCGAGCTCGACCTCGGTCCGGCCACGGCCTACGCGTGGCTCGCCCCAAACGCATCCCGGTTCGGCTTCCTGCGCCGGTACAGCTGGGAAGCCTGGCATTTCGGGTACGTGCGTTCGCCCGGCACGGCGTCCCTCGGCTACCGGCGGGTCGACTCCGACACCGGAGACGGATCGGAGAAGGCCACGCGGTCGGCGATCCCTTCGTTCGTCCCGGCGAAGTACGCGGCGATCATCTCCGCTGCGGCCCAGCGGTGGAGCGTCGGCGCTGCGCTGCTCGGTGCGCAGATCCAGATCGAGTCGGGCTTCGACCCGAATGCGCAGTCGCCGTTCGCTGCGGGCATCGCGCAGTTCACCCCGGGCACCGCCGCCACGTACGGCATGACGCCCGCCGAACGCTTCGACCCCGCGATCGAGATCCCCGCGCAGGCGCATCTCATGCACGACCTACTGGCGAAGTTCGGATCGGTCCCGCTCGCGCTCGCGGCGTACAACGCGGGGGAGGGGGCCGTCGGCGGCTGCATGTGCGTACCGAACATCCCAGAGACGCAGGCCTACGTGCAGAAGATCCTGGCGCTGCTCGGCGCGGGCGGCCTGTCGGCCGCGGGTGGTCTCCAGATCCGGCTCGTCGCATGACGCGTCAGGTCTGCGTGCCGCTGCCCGCACGGAGCGGGAACCCGGACGCGGCGCGGACCGGACGGCCACCTATCCTGAGCGGTGGTGCCGCAGCCCAGGAATCAACACGAGGAAACGCCCCAGGAGCGGGCGGACCGGCTGCGCGAGGACCGGCTGCGTCTGCCCGACGCCCCCGGCGTCTACCTCTTCCACGACAAGCGCGGCAAGGTCATCTACGTCGGCAAGGCGAACTCGCTCAAGAAGCGCGTCGCGAGCCACTTCGTGAACCCGGTCCGGCGCGGCGGCCGCACGCTGCCGCAGGAAGCCGATCGCATCGACACGATCGCGGTGAGCAGCGAGACGGAGGCGCTGCTGCTCGAGGCGAACTTCATCAAGCAGTACCAGCCGGCGTTCAACATCCGCCTCCGCGACGACAAGTCGTACCCGTACCTCGCGATCTCGCTCGACGAGGAGTTCCCCCGCCTCTACTTCACCCGCGAACGCCACCGCAAGACGCGCCGCTACTTCGGCCCGTACTCATCGGCCCGCAAGGTCCGCGAGACCCTCGACACGCTCCAGAAGATCTTCTTCATCCGCTCGTGCACCGGCGTCGAGCCCGGCCGCCGGAGCGGCTCGCCCTGTCTGGACTTCCACATCAAGCGGTGCGAGGCCCCCTGCGTGGGCAACGTGTCCGCGTCGCAGTACCGGGCGGGCGTCACGAACGCGATCAAGGTGCTCGAGGGCCACGTCCGCGAGGTCGAAGCCGGCATCGAGCAGCGGATGCGGGAGGCCGCCGCCGC
Source organism: Patulibacter sp. (assembly GCA_031119595.1). Lineage (GTDB taxonomy): Bacteria > Actinomycetota > Thermoleophilia > Solirubrobacterales > Solirubrobacteraceae > JAGIBJ01. The sequence goes on from JAVHXX010000274.1 coordinate 1,423, forward strand.
CGAGGAGTTCGAGACCGCTGCGCTCGAGCGCAACCGGCTCGTCGCGCTGCGGTCGCTCAGCGAGCGGCAGCGGATCGTCGCCGACAACGACGAGACCCTGGATGCGGTGGCCGTCGCCGCGAACGGGGAGGACGCGAGCGTGCAGGTGTTCCAGGTCCGCGACGGACTCCTCTCCGACCGCCAGAGCTTCTACCTCACCGGCGACGCCGACCAGACCGCCGAGCAGGTCGCGACGGCGTTCCTCGTGCAGTACTACCGCGACACGCCGCTCGTGCCACCGCTGATCCTCATGCAGACCGAGCTCGACGAGGCCGACGTGATCCGCGAGGCGCTGGAGGAGATCCGTGGCGGGCGCGTCGAGATGCGTGTGCCCGAACGCGGCGAGAAGCGTCGGATCCTGGACCTCGCCGAGCGCAACGCCCATCTCGCGCTCGGCCAGGAGAAGCTCCGCGCGCAGCGCAAGCGCGAGCAGCTCACCGGTGCTCTCGGCGAGCTCCAGGACGAACTCGACCTGCCCGGCCTGCCGCTGCGGATCGAATGCTTCGACATCTCCACGCTGATGGGCACGAACACCGTCGCGTCGATGGTCGTGTTCGAGGGCGGGGAGCCGAAGAAGTCGGACTACCGCCGGTTCAAGATCAAAGGCCTGGAGGAGGGGCAGACCGACGACTTCGCCTCGATGAACGAGGTCCTCGAACGGCGCGTGGCGCAGTACCAACGCCAGAGCGACCGTTCGCCCCACGACCCCACCCGCGACGGATCCTTCGCCGCCAAGCCCGACCTCCTCGTGATCGACGGCGGCAAGGGACAACTCTCCGCGGGCATGAAGGCGCTCGGGCCGCTCATCGCCGAGGGCGTGCAGGTGGTCTCGCTGGCGAAGCGGATCGAGGAGGTCTTCGTGCCCGGAAGGCCGTACCCGTACGTGCTCTCCCACGACACGCCGGCGCTCCAACTGCTGCAGCGCGTCCGCGACGAAGCCCACCGTTTCGCGATCACCCACCACCGCCAGCGTCGAGACAAACAGCTCACGGAATCGCTCCTGGATGCGCTGCCGGGCGTCGGGCCCGCCCGAAAGAAGCTGCTCATCACGCATTTCGGCTCACCCGACGGTGTCATCAACGCCTCGCGCGACGCGCTCGAAGCCGTGCCCGGCTTGCCGACGCCCGTCGCGCGGGCGATCCACACGGCCCTGCACCGCGGCACGGCACGCACCGGCGAACCGCGCTGAACGCCGTCGCGCCGGAGTGCGCGAACGGCCCGTCCGGCCTGGACATTCGGGCGGTCGGACTGCTGGATTGCTTTGTGCCTGCCGACACATTGGTCACCGATGAAGCTGCGCGCACTGACCCACCCACGCGCGACCTGGCACGAGGTCTCCTTCAACAGCCGTCGGCGCCGCGCCGACCGCCTGCTGCGTGCCGGCCGCTACCGCCAAGCCGAGAAGACGTTCGCGCTGTTGCACGCCCAGCGTCCGTCGGACACCTGGATCGCGTCCGGGCTCTCACAGGCCCGCTTCCAGCCAATCCTCGACGAGGCCGAAGCCCACTGGGCCGAAGGCCGCCCTGAGGTGTCGATCGCGCTGATGGAGCGCGCCGCCATGACCCTTCCCCACGAGCCGGAGATCCCGCTGTGGCTCGCCCCGGCCGCCGTCGAACACCGCCGCTTCGACGACGCTGCGATGCACGCGGCCACGGCCGTGTCGCTCTGCCAGGACGACCCGCACGTCTACTTCCGCGCCGCACACTCCGCACGCTGGTCCGACATCGAAGCTGCCCGCGACTACATCGAGGCCGCGAAGGACCTCCTCGCACACGCCGCCCCGGACGCGGAACCGTTCGCGCTCCTCGACGACATGCCGCGCCTCGAAGCCCTCATCCTCTGGACCGAGGGCCGTCAGCTCGAGGCGACGTTCTACATGGAGCACGCCCACGCGCGTCAGCCGGAAGACGAATGCACCGCCGGTGACCTCGCGCAGATGCTGCTCGAGATCGGCGAACACGACGCTGCTCGCGGCGTCCTCAAGAACGCGCTCGTCGCCTGCCCCGGCGATCGCCGCCTGCTCGAGCTCGAGCAGCGCACCCGCGAAGAGGCCTGAGACTGGGCGGCGCCGCCCACGCCTCAGACGGCGGTGTAGACCACCGTCACGCCCTGACGCAGGCTCTCCGGCATCAGGTCGTAGATGCGCATCATCGCGCGGCCCTTCGGGCCCGTGTGGTGGATGTAGTTCGCGATCTCGAAGTGCTTGACCTCGAAGCCCGTGTCGGTGCCCATCTTGCGGAGCTCGTTCGGGGTGTACTCGCGGAAGTGGCCGGGGTTCATGCCCGGCTCCCCGAAGTTCGTGATGCCGCCGTAGAGCGGCTTCCCGACCACCGACCGGATCCGCCGCGTGACGGCCTGGGCGTTGGGCGTCTGGATGACGAGCTGCCCGCCCGGCTTGATGATGCTGCGGATCCAGCCGAGCACGGCGATCGGCGTGGTGTAGAGATGCTCGATCACCTCGCAGAAGACGACGATGTCGAACTTGTCGTCGACGACCGGCCAGACCTTCTTGTCGTAGGCGGCGTTGAGGTCGAACTCGATGTGCCCGTCGTACTGGGCCTGGGCGTGGTCGGTGAACCCGACCGACGTGATCTTCCCGCCCGGGTAGCGCGCGGCCACGAGCTCGGTCTGCAGCCCGGCGCCGAGATCGGCGATCCGCGGCGCCTCGAGCGTGCCGATCGGCGTCTCCTGCGCGAGGAGCTCCAGCAGCCGCAGGTACCGCGGGGACTGCATCAGCACGTACGAGTTCAGGACCTCGCGCCCGGCGTCGCCGGCGAAGAAGTCGAGCACGTCGTCGACGGTGGTGAACGAGGCCGGGGGAATGGGGACAGTCATCCGATGCGCAAGGGTATCTGCCGATCGCCTCGTTGCAACCTGCGACCCGGCGAACCGACACCCACCGGCGCCGCGCCCGGCCCGCGAACGAACCGTTGCGCATGTGTGACAGCGCGCGTCCGGACCGCTAGCGTCGGAAGGAGCCGATGACCGAACCCGCCGCCACGACCGCCGAAGCCACCGCAACGACCGCCGAGGGCGAACCCAGCGCCCCGATGCTCAAGGACTTCGTCGTGATCACGGGCTACTCCGGCGCCGGCAAGTCGACCGCCATCGACGTCTTCGAGGACCAGGGCTACTTCTGCGTCGACAACCTCCCGCCGGAGATGATCGCCCAGCTCGTGTCGCTCTTCCGGCACCCCGGCAGCAAGGTCGAGCGGGCCGCGGTCGTCTGCGACGTGCGCGGCGGCTCGTACTTCGAGGCGCTCAACCAGGTCCTCCTCGACCTCCGCGAACACGGCACCGCGCACCGGGTCGTATTCCTGCGCGCCGAGGACGAGGTCCTCATCACCCGCTACAAGGAGACCCGCCGCCGGCATCCGCTCGCCCCGCACGGCTCCGTCGCCGAGGGCATCGCCGCCGAGCGCGCGATCCTCGGGCCGGTCGAGGCGATCGCGGAGACCGTCATCGACTCCGGCGGCCTCACCGTCCACGAACTCCGGCGCCGCATCGTCTCCGAGCTGCTCCCGCGCGAGGCGACCGAGCGCATGTCCGTCACGTTCGAGAGCTTCGGCTTCAAGCGCGGCACCGTCCGCGACGCCGACCTCGTCTTCGACGTCCGCTTCCTCCCGAACCCGCACTGGGATCCGTCGCTGCGCCCGAAGAACGGCCGCGACAACCCGGAGGTCCTCGCGTACATCGCCGCCGACGGCCAACTCGGCGAGTTCTACGACAAGCTCCTACCGCTGCTCGACTTCCTCCTGCCGCTCTACGCGGCGGAGGGCAAGGCGCACGTGACGATCGGCATCGGGTGCACCGGCGGGCGCCACCGATCGGTCGCGATCGCCGAACAGCTCTCCGCCAGGTACGGCGCCGGCGACGAGTTCTGGGCCGAGGCGCGGCACCGCGACCTCGCCCTCGGCGGCTGACGCAGCCCCGACCGCCCGTCCACGGCGCGCGTCCCCGCGTCGCGGGTCACGCGGGTCCGGGGCACGGGTGGCGCCCACGCCTTCTGGAGGGCCGTTCACGCTGGCGCGACCACGCGTCGGGCGCGCCGCGCGGCGGTCAGAGGCGTGCAACACATCGACCGTTCGTCCAGGCACGAGTCCTCCCTCCGTGTGGCCGTTTGGCCAACCAACAACCGGTGCATCAAGTGGGGTCGGACGGTGCCTCTCAGTACCGAAGTTCAGCTGCAAATCGGCGCTCTGCGACGTCCAGCACGCTTCTGGTGATTTCCGGTGTCCGGCCCTTGACGATCCGACCGCACCGGCCGATTGTGGGATGGAGAGGTGCCCCGGCACCGCCCCATACCCCGCTCCACACCGGCACCGTCCAGGTGCCACGGAAGAGAAGGAAGTCCACGATGACCTCACGCTCCGAATCGCATGGCACTGAGACCGGCGCCATCCTGCTGACCGGAGCGTCGGGCTTGCTCGGCGGGGAGATGCTGGAGCGCCTGCTCGAGCGCACCGACCGCCACGTCTACGCCATCGTGCGCCGTCCGCTCGAGGTCGAGCACGACCGCCTCTCGCTCATCACCGCCGACCTCTCCGCCGACGAGGCGCTGCCGGCCATTCCCACCGACGTGACCACGGTCATCCACTGCGCCGCGTCCGTGTCGTTCGTGCTGCCGATCGACGAGCAGCGCGCGATCAACGTCGAGGGCACCCGCCGCCTCCTCGATGCCGCCGCGAAGCTCCCGAACCTCGAGCGCTTCATGCACGTGAGCACGGCG
>JAVHXX010000275.1 GCA_031119595.1 Patulibacter sp.
GGGCACCGCGGCGGCCGGCGGAGCCGTGGGGCCCTCGCTCGCGGGTGCGTCGCCAGACGATCCATCTGACGCCACGCCTCCAGGATAGGTGGGCGGCTCGGGCGCGGTCGGCGAGGGCTGCTCGAGCTCCTCGCGAGGTTGCGAGATCCCGCAGGATTTCCTGTCGAATTGAGAGGGGCTCAACGCGTCCGGGTGGACCGCTGGCGGTCCGCACGAGGCGAATCGGCCGAGAATCCAGGGACATCGGTGTTCGCCGATCGCTCTGTGGCACGACAACGGCATAGGTGTAACCACTGTGCAAGAGCGCCGCAGCAACGGGTTGGCGCGATTCCGCAGTCACATTCGCCGCCCTGCCGGCAACTACAGGGTGTGATCTCGAAAGAGCCACCCGTTCGCGGGCCTGCTTCCGGGTCGTCGGGGGACGACTACGGGGCAGGCCCCGCGGGACGGCTCGCGGTGTCGCCGATCGCGTCCGACACGCCGTCACCCGCCGCCGCGACGCTGCGTGCGCGCCGCAACCCGTTCACCGGTCGCGTGTCGTACGTCGACCCGAGCAGCGCCCGTGGGCTCCGCGCACGCGTGCCGCGCCCTCTTCTCGCGCTGGCCTCGTGCCTCGCGCTCGCCGCCGGGATCGCGTTCGCGGCCGGCGCCCCGAGCCGCGCCCCCGATCCTGCGGTCGTGGCCACGCCCGACTCCGCCGTCCCGTTGATGGCACCCGTCGCCGACGCGAACGCAGGATCCGGGTCGCCGGCGGGCACCCGGCACCGGTAGCACCGACGGCTTCGTCGCTCCCCGCGGGGTCACGGCGGCGCTACCGAGTGCTGCGCGCACACCGCTGGTCCGCGGAGCGGCTCAGCGGTCGCCCGGGCCGCTGCGCGGAGGTGAATCCAACGACGTTCGCAGGAGCCGCGCCACGGGTGGGGCGAGCGGCCCGGCCCGGGTCACGAGCCCGACGGTCGGGGCGACCTCGGGAACGAGCGGATGCACGCGCGCGCCGCCGGGCACGGGCAGCCCGTCGAGCCAGGTGTCGCCGATGATGCACGAGTTCCCGGCCAGGCCGAGCTGGAGCAGCGCGGCGACCGAGTCCGCCTCGACGTGTGGGCGGACCTCGACGCCGGCGGCCGCGAACGCCTCGTCGATCAGTGCACGCTTCTGCATCCCGGGCGAGAGCAGGCACAGCGGCAGCGCCGCCGCCTCGGCCCAGGTGACGGGCCCGTCGTCGCCGGTCCAACGGGCGTCGCTCGTGATCAGGACGAGTCGGTCGCGGTACAGCGGCACGGTGTGGACGGGGTCGGGCAGCGGGACGTCCACGTAGACGAAGCCGGCGTCGAGTTGGAGGTCGGCGATCCCGCCGAGGACGACGGACGGCGTGGCGGTGGTGAACTCGACCCGCACGCCCGGATGGTCGGCGAGGAACGGGCTGAGGATGCCGCCGATCCGCGCCGCGACGGTCGGGATGGCGCCGACGCGCAGCGTTCCCGCGAGCGACCCTCGCAGCCGGGACGCCTCGGCCGTGAGCCCGTCGACCGACGCCATCGCCGCCCGTGCCCAGCGCAGGAGTTCCTCGCCGTCGGGGGTGAGGCCCTCGAAGCGGCGGCCGCGCCGGATGAGCGTGACCCCGAGCTCGACCTCGAGCCGCTGGAGCCCCGTCGACAGGGCGGGCTGCGACACGTGACAGGACGCCGCGGCGCGGCCGAAGTGGCCTTCGCGCGCGACCGCGTCGAGGTATTCGAGCTGTCGCAGGAGCACGTCGGTGATTATCACCGGTTATCACCGGTGTGGCGAATGCAATTGGACATCGATCACCGGCCCCGACAGAGTCCGGTGCGTGCTCCGCCCACCCACGCTGCCGCCGCTTGCCGCCCGGGCCCGCGCCGCCGCCGGGGCGACGGCCCCGCACGCACGCCTGGGCGTGGGTGTCGTCGCGACCGGCCTGGTGCTCGCCGGGGTCGGCGCCGCGACGCACGCGTCGATGATCATCGGCCCGTTCGCGGCCACGGCCTCGCTCAAGCACGCCGCCCCGCGCAACCCGCTCGTGCAGCCGCGCAACATCGTCGGCGGGTACCTCGTGGGCACGCTGGTCGGCGTCGCGGCCGGGCTCGTGTTCGGGCCGACCGTCATCGCCACGATCGGAACCGCGGCCCTCGCCGCGGTGCTCCTGATGGCCTTGGGTGTCGAGCACCCGCCGGCGATCGCGATGGCCGTCGTCGCCGTGCAGGCGCCGACCGCGCACGTGATCCAGATCGCGCTCGTCGGCGCGATCGCCATGGTGCTCACGATGGCCGCGTTGGCCCCGGCCCTGCACCGCGAGCGCTGGCCGCTGCGTCCCGCGCGGTCGCTCGCGGATCCACGGCACGGCGCCGTGGAACCGCCGCGCTAGTGGTCGAGCCAGGCGAGCGTGATCTGGCGCGGGCCGCCGCTCGCGATCTGCCGGACGGCGTCCGGGTGGATGAAATGCCGCATCTCGGTGTCCGGGAGGACGAAGCGCAGCATGGTGTTCGCCTGCTTCGCCCGCTCCCAGCGGCGGAGGACCTCGTCGGCGGTGCCGTCGACGACGAAGGTGTGGTTGTCGACGGTGATGCTCGTCCGGTCCATGCTCCGATCCTTCCGCATCGACCGGAGGGCAAGGTGAACCTGGTCCGGTGACGGCGGGCGATCCGCCGGCGACGGGTGCGTAGGATCAGGCCCGTGGGCGACCTCACGATCGACGAGCTGGCGCAGCAGTCCGGCCTCACCGTCCGCAACATCCGCAGCCACCACACCCGCGGCCTGCTCCCCCCGCCGGAGGTCCGCGGCCGCACCGGGTACTACGGCCACGAGCACCTCGAGCGCCTCGCGCTGATCCAGGAGCTCCAGGCCGACGGCCTCCCGCTGCGGCTCGTGGAGCGCCTCCTCACCGCCCGGTCGGCGGCCGCCGACCGCCTCCTCGCCCTGCGCCGCACGGTGCTCGCGCCGCTCGAGTCTGCCCCGCCGACCACGACCACCGTCGCCGAGATCAGCGACCGCTTCGGTGCCTACGACGACGAGGATCTCGCGCGGGCCGTGCGCATCGGTGCGCTCGTGCCCCGCAAGGACGGCACCTTCCTCGTGCCACAGCCCGAGCTCCTCGACACCGCCGCCGAGGTCACCCGCCACGGGGTGTCGCTCAAGCGCGCGCTGCTCGTCGCCGAGGACGTCCTCCACCACAGCCAGGACGCCGCGCGCACCTTCGTCGACATGGTCTTCGAGGAGATCTGGATGCCGTTCGACGAGGCCGGCCGGCCCGAGGCGCGCTGGGCGGAGGTCGCCGCGGCGATCGACGCGGTGCGGCCGCTCGCCCCCGAGATCTTCCTGCAGCTCCTCCCGCGCGCGATCACCGCGGAGGTCGAGCGGGTCTTCGGCGAGGTGCTCCGCGATCAGGCCGAAGCCGAAGACGCGGAGCCCGCGGCCGATTAGACGGGCGACGCCACGGCGCGACGCCGCGGCATCATCCGGTCAGGCGGCGGAGGCGCCGCCGAGCAGCAGCGAGCGGCTCGCCGCGAGGGCGTTCCACGCACCGTCGGCGGAGATCGACAGGCCGTCGCGGCGCGTCGCGAGATCGGCGATGCCGTGCCACGAGGCGAGCAGTCCGACGAGCGCGTCGCGGACGGGCGCGCGCGGCAGTTCGCCGGCGTCCATCGCGGCGGCGAGGTCGTCGCGGAGGGTCGCGAGGAGGCCGCCGATGTGGTCGCCGAGCTCGGTGCCGAGGCCCTCTGAGCCGAGTGGTTCGGCCTGGGGTTCGTGGGCCAGGATCACGAGCGCGCTGAAGGTCGACGGCTCATCGATCGCGAACCGCACGTAGGCGTCGGCGGCGGCGAGCACCCGCGCCAGCGGGGACGACTCGGTGGCGTCGTCGGCCTCCATCTGCGCGAGGCGCGGCTCGACGGCCTTCGCACCGAGGGCGAGGATGAGCGAGTCCTTGCTGCCGAAATGCGCGTAGATCGAGCCGACCGACACGCCGGCGTGCGAGGCGACCTTCGCGATGGTGGTGCCTTCGACGCCGCTGGTGGCGAGGAGCTCGTCGGCGGCCGCGAGGATCGCCCGACGGGTGCGGGCGGGGCGCGGGTCCGTCCGGGGGGACTGAGGGGGGACCATGACGGCTGTCGACGTTACACCATTTGATGTCACATACAACGGGGGGACGATGAAGTGGCGTACGCGCCATGCTTGGCCGTCCTCCAAATCAGGCCAAACTGCGCAGTCTGGACTGTGCATCCTGCTAGCGTCGAGTCCGTGCCCGACCTTCGCATTGCCCCGTCGTCGGCCGTCGCGGCCCGTGAACTCCGGGCGAACGTCGGCCGCCTGCGGCGCCTTCTGCAGGAACTCACGGGCGCCCTCGACTTCACCCCGTCGCAGACCGCCGTGCTCAGCCAGCTCATCCGCAACGGCGCGGCCTCGACGAGCGACCTCGCGGCCGCCGAGCGCATCCGTCCCCAGTCGATGGCGGCGCTCCTCACGGCCCTCGAGGAGCGGCAGATGATCGAGCGCCGGGCGGATCCGAGCGACGGCCGCCGCCAGCTCATCGACCTCAGCGAGCACGGCCGCGCGCTCATCGAGGACGACCGCCACGCCCGCGAGGAGTGGCTCGCCCAGACCTTCGAGCGCGACTTCACCGAGCGCGAGCGCCAGACCGTGATCGAGGCGTTCGCGCTCCTCGAACGCCTCACGCGCCCATGAGCGCCGCCCTGCGCGCGCACCTCCCGCGCCGCCGCCGGCCGGGCGGCGACGAGGCCTTCGACCCCCGCCTGATCGCGCCGATGATCCTCGGCGCGATCCTCAACCCGGTCAACTCGTCGATCATCGCCGTGTCGCTCGTGCCGATCGGGCGGGCGTTCGGGGCGCCGGCGTCGCAGACGGCGTGGCTCGTGTCCGGGCTGTACCTGGCGACCGCGATCGGGCAGCCGGTCGTCGGCCGCCTCGTCGACGTACGGTCCCAGGCGGCTCTACCTCGCGGCGACGCTGCTCGTGGGGATCGCGGGGGTGCTCGGCACGGTCGCGCCGTCGCTGCCCGTGCTCGTGGTGGCGCGGGTGATCCTCGGCCTCGGCACGTGCGCCGGATACCCGGCGGCGATGTTCCTCATCCGCAGCGAGTCCCGGCGGACCGGCCGTGACAGCCCGGCGACCATCCTCACGATCCTGTCGATCGCGACGCAGACGATCGCGGTGATCGGCCCGACCCTCGGCGGCCTGCTCATCGGCCTCGGCGGCTGGCGCCTCACGCTTGCCGTGAACATCCCGCTGTCGATCGTGGCGTTCGCCCTCGGCGTGCTGCGGCTGCCCGCGCCGGAGCAGGCGCTGGACGGTCATCGGCCACCGCCCGCGCGGCGGCTCCTCACCGAGCTCGACGTCGCCGGGATGGCGCTCTTCGCGGTCATGCTCACGACCCTCCTGCTCTTCCTCATGGAGGCGCGGGCGGGCACGATCTACCTGCTCGGGATGGCCGTCGCGGCGGGTGCGTGGTTCGTGCTGCGCGAGCGGCGGGTCGCCGAGCCGTTCATCGACCTGCGCGTGCTCGGTGGCAACCGGCCGCTCGTCGCCACCTACACGCGGGTGATCCTCACCGGGATCGTCGGCTACTGCTTCCTCTACGGCTTCACGCAGTGGCTGCAGGACGGCCGCGGCCTGACCCCGTCCGAGGCGGGGCTCGTGCTGCTGCCGATGTTCGCGACCGGCATCGTCGTGTCCGCGGCGACCGGCCGCCACCCGCAGATCCGCGGCAAGCTCCTGGCCGGCGGCAGCGCGCAGATCGCCTCGACCGTCGTGTTGCTGCTGTCGACCGCGTCGACACCGGTGGCGGTGTTCGTCGGCGCGGGGATGCTCATGGGGATCCCGCAGGGCCTGAACAACCTCGCGAACCAGAACGCCCTCTATCACCAGGCCGACCCGGCCCGGATCGGGTCCTCGGCCGGCCTCCTGCGCACGTTCACGTACCTCGGGGCCATCGCCTCGTCGACGGCGAGCGGCGCGTTCTTCGGGGCCACCGCGACCACGCCCGGGCTCCACCATCTCGGCCTCTTCATGCTCGTCGCCGCCGCGCTGTTCCTGACGCTCGCCCTGCTCGACCCGGCCCTCGGGCGCGTCGGCGTGCGAGACGGCGGTGGCGCGGCATGAGGGGCCTGTCGTCGATCAGCGTGTTGTTCACGACGATCCACGACAGCCCCACGGCGC
>JAVHXX010000276.1 GCA_031119595.1 Patulibacter sp.
GATCGGCGCCGCTCGCAATGATCGCCAGCGCGGGGATCATCGTGACGCCGCGGCGCAACCAGACCGAGACCGTGCGCTGGAGGAAGCCCTCCATGATCACCTGCCCGGACAGCGTGCCGACGCTCGACGCCGAGATGCCGGAGGCCAGCAGTGCGATGCCGAAGAGGAGGTCGGCGTGGGAGCCGAGGGCCGTGCCGAGGGCGTCGGCGGTCTTCGTGAGGTCGTCGCCGGAGTCCGCGAGGGGCGTGCCGTGCAGGGCCGCGGCGGCGATGATGAGCATGACGGCGTTGACGACGCCCGCGATCCCGAGGGCGATGACGATGTCGACGACCTCGAACCGGAAGATCTTGTGGCGCTCGGCCTCCGTGCGCCCGACGACGCGGTTCTGGGTGAGCGCGGAGTGCAGGTAGATCACGTGCGGCATGACCGTCGCGCCGAGGATGCCGACGGCGAGGAGGACCGACTCCTTGCCCTGGAAGGCCGGCACGAGGCCGCCGGCGATGTCCTTCGCGTTGGGCTCCGCCAGGATCACCTGCGCCGCGAACGACAGCAGGATCACGCCGACGAACCCGGCGATCAGCGACTCGAACTTGCGGACGCCGCGCTGCTGCATGGCGAGGATCCCGAAGGTGATGACGGCCGTGATGAGCGCCGCGGGCAGGAGGTCGATGCCGAAGACGAGGTTGATGCCGATCGCCGCGCCGAGGAACTCGGCGAGGTCGCAGGCCATCGCGCTGAGCTCGCCCTGGGCCCAGAGCGACACGCGCATCTTCTTCCCGAACTGCTCGCGGCACATCTCCGGGAGGTTGCGGCCGGTCGCGATGCCGAGCTTCGCGCTCTGCGACTGGATGAGCATCGCCATCAGGTTCGCGCTCACGATCACCCACAGGAGCGTGAAGCCGAACTTCGCGCCGCCGGAGATGTTCGTGGCGAAGTTGCCCGGGTCGACGTAGGCGATCGAGGCGACGAACGCGGGCCCGAGGAACGGCAGCAGCCGCTTGATCCCGCGGCCGCCGGCCTGATCGAGGGAAGCGTGGGCGGCCTGGCTGACGCGGTGTTCGCCCGGCAGGGCGCGCTCAGCGGCGGTCGGTGCCTCTTTGATCAGGTTCACGACGCGGAATTTAGCAGAGACTAAATTTTGTGTTTGGTGACGCTGGACACTTGGCGTAGTGCCACCAATTCACGAGTCCGTGCGCCGGCGCGGCGGGCGGGAGGCCCGCCGCGCAGCGCAACCGGCCAGGGGGAGATGGCCGACGCACCCGAAATCGGCTGGCGCGCGGCAGCCTTGAGGGCCGGGTGGCGTCGACCACCATCCGGGCCGCGGTTGGGTGACGCCGCGGCGGCCGAGCGGCCACGCGACACGTACGGAGGGTGCTGCGCCGGTCCTGGCGCCACACGCGCCGCGGCGCGCGCCGCGGTGGGATCAGCCCGCGGCGGCGTGGTCCGCGAGGACCGTGGTGCCCTCGGCGGGCAGCAGGCTCGACGGCGCGGACCTCGTGGGCTCACCGAGGAGCTTCCCGAGGGCCTCGCGCTTGCCCTCGCCGGTCACGAGGAAGAGCCGCACCGGGATCGCGGTGAGCGTGCCGAGCGACAGGCTCGTGCGCTCGGCCGGCGGCTTGGGCGAGTCGAAGACGGGCACGATGGTGCGCTCGTCGTCGACCGCCGGGTTGTCCGGGAAGAGCGACGCGGTGTGGGCGTCCTCGCCGAGGCCGAGGAACACGAGGTCGAGCACGCGCTCCTTCAACTGGAAGGAGTAGGCGAGGGCGCGCTTCTCGGGGTCGCCGTCCGGCGGCGGCGCGTGGAGCACCGAGCCCGGCGCGGGCAGCCGCTCGCGCACGAGCTTCACGTTGCTGTCGGGGTCGTCGTAGGGGACGCAGCGCTCGTCGGCGATCCACAGGTGCACGCCGGTCCAGTCGGCACGGCGCTTCGTGAGGTCGTCGAAGAGGGGCCCGGCGATCCGCCCGCCCGAGATGGCGATGTCGGCGCGGCCCGTCGCCGAGAGCTTCTCGGTGATGCGGGCGTCGATGATGTTCGCGGCCGCCGCGGCGATCGCCCCGGCGTCCTCGAACACGACCACCGCGGGCTTGCCACCCCTCATGCCTGGTCTCCCGTGATGTGCTTGAGCACGCGCGCGCGGTCGAGGGCCGCCGTCGCCTGGAGCACGTCGTCGTCGAGGACGTCGGGGAGGAGCACCTGGCGCAGCGCGCTCGGGAGCAGGCCGGAGCCGCCACGCGAGGCGCCGAGGACCGTGCGCGCGACGGGCTCGCCGCCCGGAACCGTGTCCTCGATGCGCAGGCCACCGGCCCCGCGCGAGAGGCGGCGCGCACCGCCGTCGCGGTATTCGAGGGTGAGGCCGGCGAGGCCCGGCAGCGCCTGCTCCGCGTCGCGGAGCTCCGCGATCACCCGCTGGCGGGCCGCGTCGAGGAGCGGCGGGCCGGCCTGCCAACCGAGACGGTCGGCGAGCCACCCTGCGAGGAGGGCGCCACCGAAAAGTGAATCCGGGCGGGCCTCGATCGTGAGGCGTTGGATCATCCGCAGCTGCGACCGGAACGACGGCTGCTCGGCCAGCGAGGCGAGCCGGACCCGCCACGGCGCCGACCGCAGCCAGGCCATGTCGATCGAGCGCATCCCGACCTCGCGCAGCGCACGGGAGTCGTCGAGCGCCTCGCGCACGGAGACGGCCTGGTCGCCGTCGATGATCGCGGTCTGCACGATCGACCGCAGCAGCATGAGCTGACGCGGGTCACCGTGGGGTGCCCACGCGACCGACGGCACGTCGGTGATGACGAGCGGGTCGAGGATGCCGTCGAGGTCGAGCTCGTCCTGGGCGCCGACGTCGAGCACGATCGTCTCGCGGAGGCCGTTGCCGATGGCGTCGTCCTGGATGACCGCGGCGCGGCCGCCGAGCGTGGTCCGCTCGGGGAAGCGCCGGATCACGATCGTGCGCGACGCCCGCTGCGGCCCGAGCGCCTTGAGCTGCGCGCGCACCTCGTCGTCGTACTCCGGGTCGACGAGCACGACGAGCGTGAGCGCGCGTGCCGGGGCGACGCTCGCGCCGTCGGCGGTGCGGGTGCCCTCCAGGCGACGGAGCTCGTCGGCGATCTTGCCGGGCTCGGTGTCGTCGGACGACCACCGGGCATCGATCCGGCGGGTCTCGGGGATCGCCGGGGCGACGTGGTCAGACGGGGAACTCATCGGCAGGCGCTCAGATCGTGCGCCAGCGGTCGCCCGGCAGCAGGATCGAGTTCTGCGACTCCGGGCCCTGCGAGCCGGCCTCGTACGTCTCCGGCGGCGCCGTGTCCGGCTGCTGCCAGAGCCGCAGGATCGGGTCGATGATCGTCCACTGGGCCATCGTCTCGTCGTCGCGGGTGAAGAGCGTCGGATCGCCACGCATCGCGTCGGTGATGAGCCGCTCGTACGCCTCGGGCGACTGCGAGAGGAAGGCCGCGCCGTAGGAGAAGTCCATGGTGACCGGGCGCAGGTTCATGCCCGGGCCGGGCACCTTTGCGAGCAGGCGCAGCGTCACGCGCTCGTCGGGCTGGATCGTGAGGACGAGCTCGTTCGGCTCGGCGCCCTGCACGCCCTCGATGGCGGCGAGCGGCACGGGCTTGAGCTTGATCGCGATCTCGGTGAGTTTGCGCGGGAGCCGCTTGCCGGTGCGGATGTAGAACGGCACCCCGGCCCAGCGCCAGGTGGCGATGTCGAGGCGGATCGCGGCGAAGGAGTCGGTGCGGGAGTCGTCGGCAACGTCGTCCTCCTCGCGGTAGGCCTTCACGTCCTCGCCGGCGATCTGCCCTGCGCCGTATTGGCCGCGCACCGCGATGGTGTGGATCTGATCGTCCGACGGCATGTTCACGGCGCGCAGGACCTTCGCCTTCTCCGCGCGGATGTCGTCGGCGGAGAACCGGGCCGGCGGCTCCATGGCGACGAGCGTCACCAACTGGAGGAGGTGGTTCTGGATGAGGTCCCGGAGGGCGCCCGAGCCGTCGTAGTAGGCCGCACGCGAGCCGATGCCGAGATCCTCGGAGGCCGTGATCTGCACGGACTCGATGTGTTCCCGGTTCCAGATCGGCTCGAGCACGTGGTTGGCGAACCGCAGCGCGAGGATGTTCTGGACCGTCTCCTTGCCGAGGTAGTGGTCGATCCGGAAGATCTGCGACTCGTCGAGCACCGACAGGAGCCGGTGGTTGAGCTCGGCGGCCTCCTCGAGCGTGGTGCCGAAGGGTTTCTCCACGATCACCCGCGAATGCTTGTCGTTGCGGTTGATCAGCTGCGCGGCGCCGAGCGTCTCGATGACGGGCGCGAAGAACCGCGGCGCCATCGACAGGTAGTAGAGGCGGTCGAGCTGTTCGCCGCCGCTGAGCTCGTCGATCACGCCACCGAGGCGGTGCATCGTGCCGACGACGGTCGCGTCGCCGCCCACGTACCGGGTGCGCTCGATCAGCCGCTCGAGCACGTCGGGATCCATCTTCCGGCGCGAGAAGGTGGTGAGGGAGTGCCGGACGGCGTCCTTGAACTCCTGGTCGGTCATCGTCTCCCGCGACACGCCGATCAGGGCGAAGCGGTCCGGGAGGGTGCCGTCCATGCCGATGTTGGCGACGGCGGGGAGCAGCTTGCGGTGCGCGAGGTCACCGCCGGCGCCGAACACGATCAGGATCGTCGGGTCCGGCGGGAGGAGCCCGATGCCTTCCGCGAGCGGGTTCTCGTCGGGGGTGACCGACTCGGTGGGGTGCGTCGAACTCGTCACGGCCCTGATCTCCCGGTGGCGCTAGCCCTTGCGCGGGGCTTCGTGGCCGCCGAACTGGTTTCGGAGGGCGGAGAGGAGGCGGTTGGTGTGGTCGGCGTTCCCGCGGGAGACGAACCGCTCCTGGAGCGCGAGCGTCATCACGGGCGTCGGGATGCCGAGGTCGATCGACGCCTCGATCGTCCAGCGGCCCTCGCCGGAGTCGCTCACGAACGGCTCTAGGCCCTCGACCTGCGAACCCTCGGCGGCGAATGCGCGCCCGGCCAGCTCGTTGAGCCACGACCGCACGACCGACCCCTGCTGCCAGAGCCGCGCGACGCGCTCCAGATCGAGGTCCTTGTTGTTCGCGGCCAGCAGCGCGTAGCCCTCGGCGTACGCCTGCATCAGGCCGTACTCGATGCCGTTGTGGACCATCTTCACGAAGTGGCCCGAGCCCGTCGGACCGACGTGCTCCCAGCCGTAGTCGCCGATCTTGGCCTTGTCCTCCTCGTCGACCACGACGGGCGCGAGGGCGTTGAGGACCGGGGTGAGGCCTTCGACGTCGGCATCGTCGCCGCCGACCATCATGCAGTAGCCGTACTGGAGGCCCCACACGCCGCCGGACGTGCCGACGTCCATGTACCCGATCTTCTTCTCGGCCAGGGCGGCCTTGCGGATCTCGTCGTCGGTCCAGCGGGAGTTGCCCCCGTCGATGATCACGTCGCCCGGGGAGAGGAGCTCGGCGAGAGCGTTCACCGTGTCGGTCGTCGGCGCGCCGGCCGGGACCATGATCCACACGTAGCGCGGGGCGTCGAGCCCCGCGACGAGCTCCTCGAGCGAGCCCGCCCCGCGGACGCCCTCCTCGGCCAGCGCGGAGACCGCCGCCGCATCACGGTCGTACGCGATGACGTCGATGTCGCCTTCGCGCCGCAGACGGCGGGCCATGTTGCCCCCCATCTTGCCGAGACCGATCAATCCGAGCTGCATGGGGGCCAGCCTATTCGCTCGCTCCGGCGCCTCTTGTGTCCTCCTGGACAACATCGGGCCGCCCTGTGGCCATGGCGAAACACCGCGATCCGGGGGAGCGCGGAGGCGCCAGCAGGCCGCGCGGCGCGGCGTGTGTTCACCGGAACCGGAGCAGTCGCACCGGCGGGGTCGGCAGCACGGTCGGGATCGCTCTTTGACCGACCTCTGGAGCCCTTCGTGCACAACAGCGCGTGGCGCACTGACAGACTGATCCCCGGGGACTTCAGTGCGGATCATCGACAACGTCAACGACCTGTTCGGCGACGATCTCAAGTCTGAGATCAAACCCGGAACGAAGCTCCGGATCGCGGCATCCACCTTCTCGATCTACGCCTACGAGGCGCTCAAGGAGGAACTGGAGAAGGTCGAGGAGCTGGAGTTCCTGTTCACCTCGCCCACATTTGTCGCGTCGACCGCG
>JAVHXX010000277.1 GCA_031119595.1 Patulibacter sp.
CATGCCGGCGTTCTTGGCGAGGGTGTAGTAGTGCTCGTTCTGGAGGGCGACGGCGGCCTCGATGAAGACGCCCTTCGTGAGGGAGTCCTTCGTCCACGGGAGGCTGAGCGTGAACGTCCCGTTGCCGGAGAAGAGGTAGATCCGCGACGAGGCGACGTTGAGCTGGGTGCGGATCGGGTTGTTGACGACCGCGTACTGACCGGTCGGCGGACCCCACACCGTGTTGTACGGGGCGCCCATCGCGTCCGGGAGGAACTGCTGGACGTCGACGCCCTGGGTGTCGAGCATGGCCGACAGCGAGATGATCGTGCCGAAGTAGCTCGGCAGCTGACCACCGAGGAGCAGGGCACCGTAGGCACCCATCGACGCGCCGCCGATGTAGTGGTTCTGGCGGCCGGGCAGGATGGCGTAGCGCTTCTCGATGGTCGGGATGACCTCGTCGAGGTAGTAGCGGGTCCAGTTGGGGCCGCTGCGAGCACCGTTCTGCCACCAGTCCATGAAGAAGCCGCGGCCGGCCTCGGGCATCACGACGATGCCGGGGAAGTCCTTGGCGGTCTTGGTGGCATCACCGGAGGAGGGCTTCGCCCAGGCCTCGGAGTTGTCGCCCATGCCCTGGAGCAGGTAGAGGACCGGCCACTTCTTGCCGGGGTTCTGGTCGTAGCCGTCCGGGAGCATCACGGTGGCCTTGAGGCCGGTGATCCGGTTCAGGACGACGGAGTTCGCGTCGACGTTGCCCAGGGTGCTCGGGAGGTCGAACTCCTCGAGGCGCTGCGCGCTGGCGGCAGCCGGGGCGACGGCCGTGACGGCGAGGAGGGAGGCGGCGAGGGCGAGAAGCCGCGCGGGACGGGCGCGCTTGATCATGGGCCGCAGCGTAGCGAACGGACGCACCAAAACAAAGGGTTTCATCGGCTCGGAAGTCGGGAGGTGGGACATGCTCAGCATCCTGCGGGGAGCGTGTAGGTGAACGGAAGCGTGGTGGTGAAGGCGCACTGCGTCTTCGTGCCGTTGCCGGACGCGTCGGTGTCGGCGGCGCCGGGCGTGATGGTGACGGTGCCGGCCCCGGTGGCCGAGAGCGTCTGGCCGGACCGCTTGAACGTCTCGATCTTGAACGGCAGCGCCGAGAACGTGTAGCCGAAGCCCCACATGTTGCCGTGGGGAGCCATCGTGCGGTAGGTCCAGGTCGTGAGCGCCGCGGGGTCGTTCGCGGGGGTCGACTTGAAGAGGTTCGACGCGAGCGCGCGGGGCAGCTCGTGGCGCCAGTACGGCCAGTCGTGGACACCGGGGTGACCGCTGTAGGTGACGGGGATGCCGAGCGCCTTCGCCTTCGTGATGTACGCGAGGTTCTGCCGCCAGACGGCGTATTCGCTGAGCGCGCCGGTGGTCCAGCCGCCGAGGTCGAAGGGCTCGTTGCCGAGCGGGATCCCGTTGCCCGTGCTCATGTAGAGATTGGTGTTGGCCATCTCGTCGATGTTCTTGATCGGGTTGTGCAGGGTGGCGTAGGCGCCGACGGCGTTGCCCCAGATCTTCATGTAGGGCGAGCCGATGTCGAGCGGGAGGATCAGCATCGACTCCGGGGCCTGGCTGTCGAGGAGGCCGGAGAGCGACAGCGCGCTGCCGAAGTAGCTCGGGAACTGCTCGGCGAGGTTCACGCCGCCGAAGCCGCCCATCGAGATGCCGCCGATGGCATGGTTCTGGCGGCCCGGCAGGATGCGGTACTTCGACTGGATCGCGGGCACGACCTCGTCGAGGTAGTACTGCTGCCAGCGCGGGTTGCTGCGGCCACCGCCGCGCCACCAGTCGGTGAGGTACCCGCGGCCGGCCTCGGGCATCACGATGATGCCCTGGAAGCCGCGCGCGATGGTCGCGATGCGGCCCTTCTTCTTGACGGCCCACGAGTTGTAGTTGTCCCCCACGCCCGGGAGCAGGTAGAGCACCGGCCACGCCTTGGTGGCGTCGGTGTCGTACCCGTCCGGGAGGAGGACGTTGGCCTTGAGCACGTTGGTGCCGTTGAGCTGCGTGGTGTGGACGTCGACGTTGCCCAGCGTGCTGGGCAGGTCGATGGTCTCGAGGCGCTGGGCGGCGCTCGCCGGTGACGGAGCGAGCGCGACGCCGAGGCATGCGACGAGGGTGGTCAGCGCGGTGAGCGCCGACCGGTGCACTGGACGGGTGCGGTGGGACACACAGAGAAGGTATCGCGGGCCCCATGCCCTGGAAAGTGGTGGGGTGGGCGCTATTCCGTATGAGTCAACATCGGCGGCGTTTTAGCCCGCGTTTCCGGACTGAACCCACTTCTGAGCATTGCTCAGTTGGCCGTGAGGCGCGCGATGATGAAGTCGGCGAGGCGGTCCGGGAGGATCCGGGCACAGATGACCGCCGTGCGCGAGTCCCAGCCGACGACGTACCGGGTACGCGGACGCCGCGCGCTGAGGGCCTTCGCGACGGCCGGCGCGACGGTGGCGGGCGAGGCCGCGTTGTCCTTCGCCTCCTCGGCCGAGCGGTGGGCCGAGTCGAGCTTCTTGCGGTAGCGAACGGCCTGGTCCGGCGAGAGCCGCTCGGTGCGCTCGTAGGACTCGCCGAGGTTCTTGTTGTAGATCGCGCTCGACACGACGCCGGGCTCGACGCAGACCACGCGGATCCCGTGCGGCTCGATCTCGCGGCGGAGGACATCGCTGAAGCCCTCCATCGCGAACTTCGACGCGGTGTAGGGCCCGAAGAGCGGGAACGCCATCCGGCCGCCGGCGGAACCGATGTTGACCACGCGCCCCTTGGCCCGGAAGAGACTGGGCATCAGCGCGCGGGTGATCGCGACCGTGCCGATGACGTTGACCTCGAGGACGTCGCGCCACTGCTGCGACGTGAGGATCTCGATCGGTCCGACCTGCCCGACGCCCGCGTTGTTCACGAGGCCACGCAGACCACCCGGCTCGGTGCGCTCGACGAACTCGACGAGCGCGGCGATCTGGTCCTCGTCGGTGATGTCGAGCATGACCGGCTCGATGCCCGGCGCACGGGTGCGCATCGTCTCGAAGTCGCGGGCGTTGCGCACGCCCGCCAGAACGCGGTATCCGAGTGCTGCGAGATGGAGCGCGGTCGCCTCGCCGATACCGGTCGAAGCGCCGGTGACGACGACGGCCCCCAGGGAGCGGTGACGGGCAACGGGCCCGGGGGTAGCGTCGATCTCGGGCGAGGAGAACACTCGGGACATCGTCTCAGTGTAAGCAGCGGCACACAGAAACGACAGTGCAGGGACCGGGGAAATTTCGATTTCCAGGAAACCCTCGTATTACCAACCGGTGGTGAAAAGCACCCCATCGGGCGGTAACGCCGATACCGCGACGATCAGGCTGTACGTGGCGAGCGTCACTCAGTGCCTGCAGATGCGGAAACGGACGCCCCCGGACCGGCCTCTGACGGCGGGACGGCGCGCGACGCGCTCAGTCGGCGCGGGTCGTCGCGAGGCGCGCCCGGAAGCGGCCCGGGGGCTCGCCGACCTCGCGCTTGAAGGCGGTCGCGAAGGAGAACTCGTCGGCGTAGCCGACGTCCTGGGCGACGGCGGCGAGCGGCGCACTGCCAGTGAGGAGCGCCTCCTTCGCGAGCGTCATGCGCCAGGTGGTGAGGTAGGTCAGCGGCGGCACACCGGTCACGGCACCGAAGCGGCGGGCGAAGGCGGCGCGGCTGAGGTTGGCCTCGGCGGCCAGGTCGGCGACGGTCCAGGCGCGCGCCGGCTCGGCGTGGAGCGCGCGGAGCGCGGGCCCGGCGGCCGGGTCGGCGAGGGCGAGGTACCAGTCCGGGGCCGGCACGGCGCCGGAGGTCCAGAGGGCACGCAGCGTGCTGACGAGGAGCAGGTCGAGGAGACGGTCGAGGACCGTCTGCTGCCCGGGCTCCGTGGCGCGGACCTCATCGGTGAGGAGCGTGACGAGCGCCCCGAGCCGGCGGTCGCCGGCACTCGGGATCACCGCGAACTCCGGCAGCGACTGCAGCAGCGTGGTGCAGAGCCCACCCTCGAACCGGTACGCGCCGCAGACGATCTCCGTGCGTGGCCCCTCCTCCCCCGCGCCGATCGCGAAGGTGCGCGAGGTCCCGGGAACGGGGCCGGCGGCGACCGCCTCGGCGAGCTCCATGACCGGCGCGCCGGGCTTGTGCACGAAGCGGTAGGCGCCCCCGCGGACGAGGATGAGGTCGCCCTGTCGCACGCGCGTCGGTGGGTGGCCATCGCGCTCGATCGTGAGCTCGCCACCGAGGACCGTGTGAATCGAGACCGGCATGTCGCCGTCCTCGAAGCGCAACCCCCACGTGCCCGCGAGGCGCCAATGTCCAAAGGCAGCGCCGCGGGCGTGGGCTCGAGCGAGCAGATCGGCGAGGACGTCCATGGATTCGACCGTAGCTCGATCCGGTGCAGTCGTCCACCGGGTGAGACGATCGGACATGCATCCGGGCGCCCCGCCCATGGCTGCCGAGGCGCTCGTACCGTTGACTGGACACCACGCACTGAGGTTTCAGACAGAGAGGGTGCGACATGTCCAAGGCAGTCAGGTTCGAGGAATACGGCGGCGTCGAGGTGCTCCACGTGGCCGAGGTGGAGACACCGACCGCCGGCGCGGGTCAGGTGCTCGTGCGGGTGAAGGCCGCCGGCACGAACCCCGGCGAGCAGGCGGTCCGGGAGGGTGTGTTCCACGACCGCTGGCCCGCGACGTTCCCGTCGGGCCAGGGCACGGACTTCGCCGGCATCGTCGAGGCGATCGGCGAGGGCGTCTCCGGGGTCGCGGCCGGTGACGAGGTCATCGGCTGGAGCGACGACCGCGCCAGCCAGGCCGAGTACGTCGTGGTCGAGGCCGGCCAGCTCACCGCCAAGCCGGCGGAGGTGTCGTGGGAGGTCGCGGGCGGACTGCCGATCGTCGGCTTCACCGCGCAGGCCACGATCGACGCGGTCGAGCCGAAGGCCGGCGACACGGTCGTCATCGCCGGCGCCGCGGGTGGTGTCGGGTCGGTCGCGGTGCAGCTCGCGGTCCGCACCGGCGCCACGGTCATCGGACTCGCCAGCAAGGGCAACCACGACTGGCTCGCGTCGCACGGCGCCGTGCCGGTGACCTACGGCGACGGCGTGGAGGAACGGATCGTCGCCGCCGCACCGGAGGGCCGCGTCGATGCGTTCATCGACCTCTTCGGCGGCGGGTACGTGGAGCTCGCGCTGCGGCTCGGCGTGGCGAAGGACCGGATCGACACGATCATCGACTTCGCCGCCGTCGAGGAACACGGCGTGAAGGGCGAGGGGCAGGCCCAGGCCCAGAGCGCGGCCGTCCTCGGCGACCTCGCCGGGCTCATCGCGGCCGGCGAGCTCGAGCTCCCGGTCGAGCGGACCTACCCGCTCGAGCAGGTCCAGGACGCCTACCGCGAGCTCGGCAAGCGCCACACCCACGGGAAGATCGTGCTCATCCCGTAGGCGCACCACGCCCGGCGGGCCGGTCTCGGCCGCCGCAGAACGCACTCGGCCCCGGCGGCGGCTTGATCGCCGCGGCCGGGGCCGAGTCATGCGTGCATGGGTGCATGCCGCACCGTGCGGTGCGGTCCGCGTTCAGGCAGCGGCGTGCGCCTTGGCCTGCGCCGCCGTGGCGGGCGTGAGGGAGACACGGGCGGCGAGGACCGCCGTACGGGTGACCACCATCGCGAGGGCCATCAGGATGAGGGCGTCGGTGATGGCCGCACCCGTGATCTGGTGGTCGATGCAGAAGCGGGTGAGGCTGGCGGTGAACCAGTGGTCGGCGCCGTAGCTGAAGGCGACGCGTGCGCCGATCACCGCGACCCAGAGCGCGGCGTAGCCGGCACCGCCGAACGTCCGCACGACGCCGTCCTCGTGGTCGGCGTCGACCCGCAGCAGGCTCGACGCGACGAGGCCGAGGAGCACGCCGATGCCGACACCGGCGGCGATGAGCAGCTCGCTGCTGCCACCCGAGGGGACCTTCTCGAAGAACGACCCGCCGATGATCACCGCGGTGATGAGCGGCCGGCGCAGGCGGTGCTTGGTTACGGCCTTCGAGCCGAGGTCGCTCAGGAGGACCATGGCGAGGACACCGAGGTTGATGGCGAGGATGGTGGTGAAAGACATGACGCTGGGCTCCGGGGAGGTCGATTCAGGCGATGTCCACATGCTCCGCCGGATCGGC
>JAVHXX010000278.1 GCA_031119595.1 Patulibacter sp.
CGCCGGAGATCATCGTCAACAACGAGAAGCGGATGCTCCAGGAGGCCGTCGACGCCCTGTTCGACAACGGTCGCCGTGGTCGCCCCGTGACGGGCCCGGGCAACCGTGCGCTCAAGTCGCTCTCGGACATGCTCAAGGGCAAGCAGGGCCGGTTCCGTCAGAACCTGCTCGGCAAGCGCGTCGACTACTCCGGCCGTTCGGTGATCGTCTCCGGTCCGTCGCTGCAGCTGCACCAGTGCGGTCTGCCGAAGCTGATGGCCCTCGAGCTGTTCAAGCCGTTCATCATGAGCCGCCTCGTCGAGCGCAAGTCCGCGCAGAACATCAAGGCCGCCAAGAAGATGGTCGACTCGGCGCTGCCCGAGGTCTGGGACGTCCTCGAAGAGGTCATCCACGAGCACCCGGTGCTGCTCAACCGCGCGCCCACGCTCCACCGCCTCGGCATCCAGGCGTTCGAGCCGAAGCTCGTCGAGGGCAAGGCCATCCAGGTCCACCCGCTCGTCTGCGGCGCGTTCAACGCCGACTTCGACGGCGACCAGATGGCCGTCCACCTCCCGCTCGGCGCCGAGGCGCAGGCGGAGGCCCGGATCCTGATGCTCTCGAGCAACAACATCCTGTCGCCGGCCCACGGTGCCCCGCTCACGACCCCGACCCAGGACATGGTCCTCGGTCAGTACTACGTGACGTACGGCCCCGAGGAGGCCGAGCTCCAGGAGCTCAGCGCCAAGCTCGGCACCGACCAGTGGCCCAAGGACCAGAAGCGTCCGCACGTGTTCCGCTCCGCGCAGGAGGCCGAGCTCGCCGCCGACTTCAAGGTCGTCGGGATCCACGAGATCGCCGAGTACCGCCCGAAGGGCCACGACGGTCACCTGCTCACCACCGTGGGCCGGATCATCTACAACGAGCGCATCGAGCGTGCTCTCGCGGACGCCGTGGGCGAGGGCTTCGACGCCTCCGGTCACGTCTTCGTGAACAAGTCGATGAAGAAGAAGGACGCCGTCGCGATGATCGACGGCCTCATCCAGAACTACGGCGCCACCACGGTGTCGCTCGTCCTGGACGCCTTCAAGAACATCGGCTTCGAGTACGCGACCCGCGCCGGCATCACCGTGTCGAAGAACGACGTCGTCACCCCGCCGAACAAGGAAGAGATCCTTGCCGGCTACGACGCGCGCGTCGCCGACATCCAGGACCAGTACGACATGGGCCTGATCACGGAGGTCGAGCGCAAGGAAGCGGTCGTCGCCCAGTGGAACGCCGCCACCGACGAGGTCGGTGACGCCATGGCGGACCACCTCGACGAGCTGAACCCCATCTACATGATGGCCAACTCGGGCGCCCGTGGTTCGTTCAAGCAGATCCGTCAGCTCGCCGGCATGCGTGGCCTCATGGCCAACCCGAAGGGCGAGACGATCGAGCGTCCGATCAAGGCCAACTTCATGGAAGGTCTGTCGGTCCTCGAGTACTTCATCTCGACCCACGGTGCCCGAAAGGGCCTCGCCGACACCGCCCTGCGTACGGCCGACTCCGGGTACCTCACCCGTCGTCTGGTCGACGTCTCGCAGGACGTCATCATCCGCCTCGAGGACTGTGGCGCCGACGAGGGCATCGAGATCCCGCTGTTCGACGACGCGGGCGCCCCGAACGACAACATCGTCGGTCGGTTCCCGCTCGAGAACGTCGGCTCTGGCGAGTCGCTCGTCACCAAGGAGAACGAGATCAACCGCGCGGCGCTCGACCGCCTCGCGGCAGAGGCCGGCGAACCGTCGGGCCAGAAGATCACGGTCCGCTCGGTGCTGAAGTGCCGCGCGGAGACGGGCCTGTGTCAGCGCTGCTACGGCCGCTCGATGGCGTCCGGCAAGACCGCGCAGATCGGCGATTCGGTCGGCATCATCGCCGCCCAGTCGATCGGTGAGCCGGGAACCCAGCTCACCATGCGTACGTTCCACACCGGTGGCGTCGCCGGCTCCGACATCACGTCGGGTCTGCCGCGCATCGTCGAGCTCTTCGAGGCTCGCAAGCCGAAGGGCGTCGCGAAGATCGCCGAGGTCGACGGTGTCGCCACGATCGAGGAGACCGACAAGGCCCTCACCGTCGTGGTCACCGACGAAGCCGGCGAGGAGCACCGTTACGCGTTCCCGCGCCGTACGCGCGTGTTCGTCGAGGACGGCCAGACCCTCAAGGCCGGCCACCAGCTCAACGAAGGCTCGCTGTACCCGCACGAGCTGCTCGCCATCCGCGGCCGCACGGAGACCGAGGTCTACCTCGTCCGAGAGGTGCAGAAGGTCTACAAGCAGCAGGGCGTCGACATCAACGACAAGCACGTCGAAGTGATCGTGCGTCAGATGATGAAGAAGGTCCGCGTCGACCAGAAGGGCGACACGGACTACCTGCCGGGTCAGTTCGTCGACCGCTACGAGTTCGCCGACGTGAACGAGCAGCTCCGCAAGGACAAGAAGGAGACCGCGGCGTACGAGGACGTGATCCTCGGTATCACCAAGGCCTCCCTCAACACGGAGTCGTTCCTCTCGGCCGCGTCGTTCCAGGAGACCACGAAGGTCCTCACGGACGCCGCCCTCGAAGGCAAGCGCGACAACCTCGTCGGCCTCAAGGAGAACGTCATCATCGGCAAGCTGATCCCGGCTGCGACGGGCCTCAAGGAGTACCGCCGCATCGAGATCGAGCCGAACGAGCCCCTCCCGCGGGCCATTGACGATCTCGGCCTCTTGGACGAGCATGAGATTGCAGCCGAACTCGGCCTGGGGGATGACCTCGGTGACCTTGGGGCTGCCATTGGCGAGGACCTCTCGGCCCTCGAAGACATCGGTGCCGGCCTGGGCGGAGACCCCGGCTTCGCCGACGAACTCGCCCAGCTCGACATCGAGCCTGAAGGCGGAAGGTAGAAACAACACATGGCTAGTTCCCCCGATAGCCAAGTTCGCGAACATCCTGCAGCCGCGTACCACGCGCGGCGACGCTCGGAAGTCGACGCGAAGATCCTGAAGACCGCACGCGACGTGCTCAACACCGAGGGCCTCGCCGCCCTCACCGTTGAGCGGGTCGCCGCGGACTCCGGAGTCGCCAAGACGACGATCTACCGGCGCTTCAAGCACCGGCTCGATCTCGCCACGGCCGCCGTCGCCGACCTCCCCGAGGCCTTCACGGTCGAGGGTTCCGCAGACACCAAGCAGTGGCTGCGGGCCCTCGTCGAAGGGATGTCCTGGGGCATGCAGACCCGGGCCGCCGAGGTCATCGGCGCCGGGCTCATGTACCGGCACGACGACGAGTTCAACGCCCTCTACAAGGAGCGCGTGGTCGACGCCCGCGCCGAGGCCGTCCGGCCCCGGCTCCAGCAGGCCGTCGCCGACGGAGAGATCCGCAGCGATGTCGACCTCGACATCATCATGGGCCTCGTCGGCGGCAGCGTGATCACCAGCCACCTGAACGGCACCGCCTCCCAGGAAGGCTGGATCGACCAGACCATGGAATTGATCTACTCGGCGATCACCCCCGCGTAGTCGACGCCGTTCACGGACGTTTCGCGCGAAGGGCGCTCTCCTCGGAGGGCGCCCTTCGTCGTTCTAACCCGCGGCGTCGCAGCTGTCCGCGAAGGCGATCAGCGCGTCGAGGTGCGCCTGCTGCATGCCGCGGTGCGGCTCGGTCTCGACGAGGAGCGTGGGGATCCCGGCGGCGTTGCGGGCGGCGGCCCAGTCGGTGCACTGGTCGTTGAGCGCGTCGTCGATCCACGCGGTGGGCCGGCCGCCGCAGAAGGCGTCGATGGCATCGAGCTTCCAGTGGGCGTTGCCGCGGCCCGGATTGCGTTCGAAATGCACCACGGGCAGAGGACCGGGCGTCCCGAGGAGCCGGGGGAGATGGTCGTTCGCGCGGTCCTCCCAGCCGGTGCACCACGCCAGGTCGAACCGGTCGCCGGCCGCATGCAGCAGCTGGGCGCCCGTCGTCTGCAGGTAGTAGACGAAGCCCTCGATCATGTGCCACGCGCCCGGCGGCGGGTCGGCGGTGAGGTTGAACAGCGCGAGGACGCCGTCGACGTCGATCAGCAGGAGGGGACGATCCGACGGCACCCGACGATTGTGCCGGAAACACGCCGGAAACACGTCTGTCCACAGCGGCGAGAATTTGCTCCACCGGGACGAAATTCCGTGAGCGTGCGGCTGGTCTACTCAGGGCGTGGACACGAACATCGAGTACGTCCTGCAGACGGCCCGCCAGCGCGGGGTCTCCTTCATCCGGCTCTGGTACGGCGACGTCCTCGGCACGATGAAGGCCGTCGCGTTCCCGGTCTCCGAACTGGAGAAGGTCATCGACGACGGCGTCGGGTTCGACGGATCGGCGCTGGAGGCCGGTACCCGGCGCGCCGAGCAGGACGTGATCGCCCGCCCGGACATCTCCACCTTCATGGTCCTGCCGTGGCGCAAGGACTCGAACGTCGGGCGGATGTTCGCGGACATCGAGCTTCCCGACGGCACCCCCTTCGACGGCGACCCGCGCGCCCAGCTCAAGAAGGTGATGGCGAAGGCAGCGGGCATGGGCTTCCGGCTCCAGGTCGGGAGCGAGGTCGAGTTCTACCTCTTCCGCGAGCTCCCCGAGGCGGGCGCGCCGGTCCCGCTCGAGGCCGGCGGCTACTACGAACTCACCCCGACCGACGTCGCGACGGACTTCCGCCGCAACTCGATCAGCTTCCTCGAGTCCCTGGGGATCCCGGTGCGATCCTCGTACCACGAGGGTGGACCGTCGCAACACGAGATCGTCCTCGAGCACGACGACCCGGTCGTGCACTGCGACGCGATCCTCACGACGCGCATGGCGATGAAGCAGGCCGCGTACAACCTGGGGTCGTACGCCACGTTCATGCCCAAGCCGCTGGAGGGCGAACCCGGCTCGGCGCTGCACCTGCACCTGTCGCTCTTCGACGAGCACGACGTCAACGTCTTCCACGACCCGGACTACCCGGACCGGCCGCTCTCGACGATCGGCGAGCGGTTCATGGCCGGCGTGCTCACGCACGCCGCGGAGTTCACCGCGGCGACGTCGCAGTGGATCAACTCCTACACGCGCCTCGCCGACGGCTACGAGGCGCCGAACGCCGTCAACTGGAGTCGGCGGCTGTCGAACCCGCTCGTCCGGGTCCCCGGGCACCGGCCCGGCCGCGCAGGGTCGAAGCGGATCGAGTTCCGCGCCCCGGACGCCGGCTGCAACCCGTACCTCGTCACGGCGCTCACGCTCGCCGCCGGCCTGCGCGGCATCGAACGCGAGTACTCCCTGCCGCCGGAGACCACCGACATGCAGCCCGGGGGCCGCCTGCCGCACGACCTGCGCGAGGCCACCGACAAGTTCGAGGGATCGGAGTTTGTCCGTGAGGTCCTCGGTGACCGGCTCGTCGAGTGGTTCGTCGACAACAAGCGCCGCGACTGGGACGCGTACTCACGTCACGTGACCGAGTTCGAGCGCCGCCACACCCTGCCGCGCCTGTGAACGAGGTCTGGATCATCGGCGCGCCCGGCGAGCTCACGGCCTGCGTCGACCGGACGCTCGCCGAGCTCGGCTTCCAGCCGCGCCGCTCCGGCCCCAGTGAGCCGCTGCCCGTCGGCACGGCCACGCGGCTGCCGTCCCTGCTCGTGCTCGTCGACGAGGTCGAGCAGATGGCCGGTCGCCTGGCGGACCACGAGGAGCTGGGCAAGCTGCCGATCGTGGTCGTCGCCGACGACGAGCGGCTGGCCACGGGTGCCTACGCCGCCGTGGGGCACGAGCTGCTCGTGCACCCGTTCACCGCCGTCGAATTCCAGACGCGCCTGGCCCGCGCCCGGCACGCCCTTCGCGGACCGGAGACCGACGAGATCGTGGTCAGCGGCACCCTCGAGATCAACACCGCGACCTACCAGGTGCGCGTCGACGGGCAGGCCGTCGACTTCACCTACATGGAGTACGAACTCCTGAAGTTCTTCGTCACCCACCCCGACCGCGTCTTCACGCGGGAGGCGCTGCTGAGCAACGTCTGGGGGTACGACTACTACGGCGGTGCGCGCACCGTCGACGTCCACATCCGGCGGGTCCGCGCGAAGCTCGGCCACGAGCACGCGGACCGCATCCGCACGCTGCGGTCGGTCGGGTACCGCTGGGACTCGCGCGGCGGTCGATGAGC
>JAVHXX010000279.1 GCA_031119595.1 Patulibacter sp.
AACCCGCCACCAGACGTCCGCCGCCTTCGGCGCGGACCGAACCCCGCCCCGCACCCCGACGAGCGCCCGAACGGAACACCACCCGGCCCGCCCGTTCGCGATCGCGTCCTCGGGCACGGCCGGCCCGTGACGGACCGCCGCGGCGCCGCGCCCGGGCGGGTGGCTCCTGGCCACCCGCCCGTCGTATCCCCTAGGCGGCTGCGTCCGCCGTCTCGCCCGCTGCCGCCGCCGCGCGTCGCGTGGCCACCGCCCTCTGCGCCACGAGGGCCGCGAGGCTCAGGGCGATCACGACGACGGCGTAGACGACCGCCGTGTCGTGGAGGCCCACCGAGGTTGCGGCAAGGCCGGCGATGACGGCCGGGATGCTGAAGGCGACGTACGAGATCACGTAGGCCACGGCGAAGACCTCGCCACGCTCCTCGGGCGCGGCGAGCCGCGCCAGGGTGCCGAAGGCACCGAGGGCCGAGGCGCCGAACCCGACGCCCGCGATGGCCGTGCCGATCGCACCGACGGTGCCCGACGTGGCCTCGACGCCGATCAGGGTAATCACCATGCCGCCCGCCAGGAGGACGCCGGCGGTCGCGAAGACCTGCGCCGACGGCCGCGTGCGGAGCAGGAACGCGGTCGCCGCGCCGGTACCGCAGAGGAGCGTCACGACGAGGCCGCCGACCAGGTGGCTGTGGACGCCGAAGATGGTCGCCGCCACCGAGGGCCCGAGCGACAGGTAGAGGCCGCCGAGGGCCCAGCTCGCCACGAGCATCGGCACGAGCGCGATCACGTCGGCGCGGAGCCGCGGCGGGATCCCGACCCGCGGCCGCAGCGACGCGAGCGCACCCGGGCGGCGTTCCGCCGTCTCCGGCATCACGGCGATGATCGCCGCCGAGAGCGCCATGCCCGCCAGCAGGATGCCGTAGATCAGGTGCGTCGGCGCGGGGCCGTACTGCACGAGCGCGCCGCAGCCGATCGCACCGAGGGCGAGTCCGCTGAGCGGCGCCACGCCGTTGATCACGCCCGCGCGGCCCGGCGCGTGTGGCGGATCGAGGTCGACGAGCGCGGCGCCGAGGGCCGTCATCGCGGCGCCCGTCGCCACACCCTGGAGCACGCGCGCCGCCGCGAGCACGACGACGTCACCGGCCAGCATGAAGAGCAGCAGCGCGATCGCCTCCAGCACCACGGCGCTCGCGAGGACCGGCCGGCGGCCGACGTGGTCCGAGAGCGCCCCGACGACGAGCAGCGACCCGAGGAGCCCGGCCACGTAGACGGCGAACACGATCGTGAGCGTGGTCGCCGAGAAGCCCCACTGCTGCTGGTAGACGACGTAGAGCGGCGACGGTGCGCTCGACGCCGCCAGGAAGGTGACGAAGATCGCAGCGACCGCGGCGAAGGCCGCGCCGCGTGGGAGGCGGCGGGTGGTTCGGGTGGCAGTGGGGAGTCGGGTGGTCATCGTGGCGGACATGGGTGGCACCTCCATGCAGCGATCGTTGCGTTAAGCGCACCGTAGCATCATCGCAGCGATCACTGCGTTAATTATTGCAGCGATCGATGCGATAGCCTGAACGCCATGGCGACGACGACGGGAACCACGCACGACGACCCCCGCACGCTCGACGTCTCCGCGTCCGCGGCTGCGCCGTCCGTCGACCAGCCGAACTCCGGCAGCGACCTCAAGCGCCCGGGCGGCCGCTCCGCCCGCGTGCGCGCCGAGGTCCACCGCGCCGCCCGCGAACTCCTCGCCGAGCTGCCGGCCGAGTCGCTCACCGTGCCCGTGATCGCGGCGCGCGCCGGCGTACATGCCACCACCGTCTACCGCCGCTGGGGCTCCGTCGGTGAGATCCTCGCCGACGTCACCGCCAGCCGGGCCGCGGGCGAGGTGGTCGTCCCGGACACCGGGTCGCTCTCGGGCGACCTGCGCCGCTGGGTCGCCGACGTCGCCGTCGACCTCTCCGACCCCGACGTCATCGGCCTCATGCGCGCCTCGCTCGGCTCCGGCCTGCAGACCGCCTGCAGCGCCTGCGTCGTCGATCGCCGGGCCCAGCTCGAAGCCATCCTCACCCGCGAGCAGGATCGCGGCGGGGCCGCACCCGAGGTGCACCACGCCGCCGACCTGCTCCTCGGCCCGCTGTACTACCGCGCGGTGTTTCTCAGCGAAGCCCCCGACCCGTCCTGGGCCGCCACGCTGGTCGACAACCTCCTGCGGTAGCCCGCCCGCAGCTAACGCACCACCGTGATGGTGCGCAGCGTCTGGTCGTGCGCGCCGTGCAGCTTCGCGCCGGCGTCGAGCAGCGCGCGGAAGTGCTCGATCACCGCAGGCGTGATCCGCTCGCCCGGCAGCAGCGCCGGGATGCCCGGCGGATAGCCGGCGATCGACTCCGCCGAGACCCGTCCGACGGCATCTTCGAGCGGGATCGCCTCGGCGGGCCCGAGGAACGCGTCGCGCGGCGGGATGACGGTCTCGCTGGTGGGCGCGACGAGCGGCTCGATGATGCGGGGTGCATCGGACTCGGCCGTGCCCGCGGCCACCTCCCGCTGGATCCGCTGCGCGGTGCGCTGCAGCGCGAGGCCGACGAGCGCGAGGTCGTCGGGGCGCTCGGCGGGCCCGAGCACGAGGAGCACGGTCGTGTCGGTGAAGAGTTCCGGGTGCACGTCGTGCCAGCTGCCGAGCGCCTGCCCGACGGCGTAGCCCGTCGACCCGGTGCCGCGGACGTCGATCACGACCTTCAGCGGGTCGACATCGTGGACGCCCGGCGCACCGCGCAGGTCCGGGCCGAGCACCCGCAGCCCGTCCGCCTCGGCGATCGCGTCGTGGAGCGCCCCGAGTCCGCGCATCGTGCGGTCGAGGAGCGGTTCACCGTGGACCGCGAGCTGCCGCCGGGCCGCGTCGAGCGAGGAGAGCAGCAGCGACGACGCAGACGTCGACCGCACGATCCGTACGGCCCGGTCGACGGCGGCGATGTCGACGCGCGACCCGTCGACCACGTGGAGGATCGCCGACTGCGTGAGTGAGCCGGCCATCTTGTGGGTCGAGGTGAGGACGGCGTCGGCGCCCTGCCTCAGGGCCGACTCGGGGACGTCCGGATGGAACCCGAAGTGCGGGCCCCAGGACTGGTCGACGACGAGCGCGCAGTCGTGGCGATGCGCGACCTCGGCCAGGCCGGCGATGTCGGCGGTGACCCCGAAGTACGTGGGCGAGACGATGAACGCCGACCGCGCCTCCGGGGCGAGCGCCAGCGCCCCGGCGAGCGCCTCGGGCGTGACGGTGTGGGCGATGCCGAGGGTCTCGTCGTACGCCGGGGCGACGAACGCCGGCCGGCCGCCGCTCAGCACGAGCCCGTCGACCACCGACGCGTGCGAGTTGCGCTGCACGACGACCGTGCTGCCGGGCGGGGCGAGCGACAGCGCGAGCGCATGGTTGCCCTGGGTCGCGCCGTTCGTGAGGAACCAGGACTTCTCGGCACCGTAGGCCTCGGCGGCCAGCGCCTCGGCGCGCAACTGCGGACTCACCTCGACCCCGAGATCGACGCCGTAGATCCCCGCGGGGACGTCCATCATGAGCGCGCGCTCGCCGATCGCCGCCCGCAGCCCGGGGTCGGCGCCGGGGCCACCCTTGTGACCGGGCACGTGCATGCGACCCGACCCTCGCGAGCCGTACGCCGCGATCGCGTCGAGGTACGGGGCCGAGGACTGCGGATCACTCATCGTTCCGAGCCTAGGCGCCTCCCCGTGGGCCGGTCAACGATCGGGCTGCGAACGGTGTCCTCGCCACGGCGACGCACCCGGAGCGCCGGATCCGAGGCGAGCGTCAGGGGGTGAGACCGAAGGCGAGCGCCGCACCGGCGAGCCCGGTGGTCATGTGCTCGGCGGCCTCGGCGGCGGTGAAGGCCGTCTCGCCCTCGGCGAGTTGGTAGGCCACCTCGCCGACGCCGATGATCGCCGCGGACACGGCGGCCTGGACGGCGAACGTGGGCGGCGCCGGGTCCGGCAGGTAGGCCTCCATCGCGAGGCGCGCAAGCGACACGAACCGGCCGAGCCCCTCACGACGCGCTTCCTCGATCTCGGGCCCGCGGCCCAGCGACTCGACGTAGATCACGCGCCCACGGCGGGGATCGTCGGTGATGGACGCGAAGAATCCGGCGAGCCCGGCGTGGAGCCGCCCGCGGAGATCGGCCGGAGCTGCGGCGATGGCCTGGGCGATGTCCGCGACGACGTCGTCGGTGACCTGCAGGTACACGTCGCGCAGGAGCGCTTCCCGACTGCCGACCGCCTCGTAGAACGCGCGCTCCCCGATCCGCGCGGCGCGGCACAGCTCGCGCACGCCGGTGCGGGCGAAGCCACGGCTCGCGAAGAGCTCGAGCCCGACCTCCATGAGCCGCTCGCGGCGCTGCGCGAGGCGCTCCTCGGCACTCAGGCCGCCGTAGACGCGGCCGGCCGGAGCGGGCGTGGTCGAGGTGGCGTCGGCGGAGGACACGTTGCGGATCCTTGCAGACCTTGCACCCCGCCGTGACATATGACAACGTCCGTTGCCGAAATGCCGTTCGTCGTCCACACCCACGCGCCCCGGTCCCGGGAATATCGCCCGTGGTAGGCCTGCTCGTCGCCGCGATCCCGGCGTTCATCCTGCTGATGGTCGCCGAGTTCCTGAGCTACCGGCACCTCGCGCAGGAGGCCCGCGAGTCCCTGTCCGGGTACGAACTCCGAGACACCCGCACGAACATCCTCATGGGCCTCGGCAACCTCGTCGTCTCCGCCGGATGGAACGCCCTCGCGCTCGTCGCGTTCGCCGGGCTCTACCTGCTCACGCCGCTGCGGATCGCGATGGACCACGCGTGGTCATGGGTCGTGCTGCTCGTCGTCTACGACCTCCTCTACTACTGGGAGCACCGCGCGCACCACGTGATCCGGGCCGGCTGGGCGAGCCACGTGGTCCACCACTCGAGCACGCACTTCAACCTGTCGACCGCGGTCCGTCAGCCGTGGACGCCCTTCAGCTCCACCCTCTTCTTCGCGCCGCTGCCGCTGCTCGGCTTCCCACCGGCGGCCGTCGCGCTGATGAGCGCGATCGACCTGCTCTACCAGTTCTGGATCCACACCGAGCGGATCGACCGGCTCCCGCGGCCCTTCGAGTTCGTCTTCAACACGCCCTCGCACCACCGCGCACACCACGGCTCGGACCGCCAGTACCTCGACCGCAACTACGGCGGCGTGTTCATCGTCTGGGACCGCCTCTTCGGCACCTTCGAACCCGAGGTGCGCCGCCCCACGTACGGCCTGCTCGGCGGATTCGAGAGCTTCGACCCGTTCACGGTCGCGTTCCACGAGTGGAGGGCGATCGGCCGCGACGTGCGCCGCGCCTCCAGCTGGCGGGACCGCGCGGGGTACGTCTTCGGGCCTCCAGGATGGAGGCCGGGGCCGCGTTCGGACCGGTCTGCCGCACCTGCGGCGGACCGGCCGACAGGCGCGCCACCCCAGGCCTGAGCGGCGCTCAGGCGCGGCGTTTCAGGCGATCCGGGTCGCGGCGGTCGTCGGCGCGCACCACGTACTCGCGCGGGCGACTCGGCCTCCGCAGGGCCGGGTCGAGCTCGGGTTCGGGCACGTCGACCTCGTCGCCG
Source organism: Patulibacter sp. (assembly GCA_031119595.1). Classification (GTDB taxonomy): domain Bacteria; phylum Actinomycetota; class Thermoleophilia; order Solirubrobacterales; family Solirubrobacteraceae; genus JAGIBJ01. The sequence continues at coordinate 5,607 of JAVHXX010000279.1, forward strand.
ACCTCGATCCCGTCGGTCGCCCACCAGGCCGCGCGGGCGCGGCCGCCGGCCTTCGCCGCGTACAGGGCCTCGTCGGCGCGGAGCAGCAGCGAGGAGACGCACGACGCGTCGCTGCCCTCGTCGAGCGCGGCAATGCCGCTGCTCGTCGTGAGGCGCAGTGCGGTGTCGACCGCCTCGGTGCCGAGCCCCCAGGCCACTCGCTCGGCGTAGCTGCGGGCGTCGGCGGCGGTCGCACCGGGGAGCACGACGGCGAATTCCTCACCGCCGAGCCGAGCGACGAGGTCGACCTCGCGGCAGAGGCCGTCGAGCATCGAGGCCATGCGGCGCAGGGCATCGTCGCCGACGAGATGGCCGTGGTCGTCGTTGAAGCGCTTGAAGTGGTCGAGGTCGAACATCACGACGCTGACGGGACGGTCGCGGCGCAGGTTCTCCTCGACGATCTCCTCGAAGCGCGGGTCGACGCCGCGACGGTTCAGGACGCCGGTGAGCGGATCCGTGTGCGCGGCCTCCGCGAGCTTGCGGTTTAGGCGCTCCTCGCGCTGGTGCAT